>CAVOEZ010000157.1:0-8119 GCA_963694355.1 Latescibacteria bacterium UBA2968
CGTGCAGCATCTCCTCCCCGAACATCGCCATACGTTTCCCCAAAGTGGTCGGCTGGGCAGCGGCATAGTGCGTTCTGCCTACAATAACCACATCTCTCCACTGGGTCACGCGCTTGCTCAACTGGATCAGCAGGGCGGCATATTTGGTCTGCAGACATTGCAATGAACGAAGGATCTGGAATTGCTCTACATTGTCCGTGAGGTCTCTGCTGGTCATCCCTTTGTGGATGTGCTCGTGTCCTGCCAGGTCACAGAACTCTTCGATCCGCGCCTTTACATCGTGACGTGATATCGCCTCTCGATCCGCAATGGACGACAGATTCACGTCGTCTTTGACGGCCTCGTAAGCCGCAATAGCAGCGTCGGGGATGTCAATGCCCTGCTTCTGCTGTGCCTTCATTACGGCAATCCAGAACTCGCGTTCCAGAACAATCCTTCCTGCTTCCGACCAGATGTCACGAATCGCCCGACTCGCATATCTGCTGGCCAGCACATTTGCAATTTGCTCAGACATGGTATCCTCTCACAATTCGTCGGCGACCGCGTTCAGCCATTAAGTACCTCGTCTCCGTAGGCGAACAGCGCCGGCGTCCCCCCCGTGTGGACAAACACCACGGTTTGCCCTCTTTTCCACTGGCCTTCTTCGATGTGTTGAATCAATGCGCCCAGGGTCTTCCCGGTATAAACGGGATCGAGCACCAGGGCTTCTTTGCGAGCAGCAAGTACCACCGCCTCTCTACTGGCTGGCGTAACCACGCCGTAGGCATCACCCGCGTATTCGCCATAGCTCTCGATGTCCTGCGGCCCAAAGGTCAAACCCAGGTCCAGCATCTTGCTTACCTCGTTGGCCACTTCCGCGAGCATGGCGTTGTTCTTTTCATTGTCCTGTGGGCTTGGGCTAATGCCAACAATCCGGAGCGGAACACCCAGCGCACGGGCGCCCACTGCAAGGCCAACGTGGGTATGCACACCAGAACAGACATAAAGAGCGTCCGGCAGAATATCCCGTTCCTGCAGTTGCCCCCACAACTCGAGGAATCCATCGACGTATGACAGGCTCCTGAGGTAATACCCATCAGAACTGGTGTTGTACACCTTGTGGCCCTCTGCCCTCAGGCGCGCCAGGACTTCCTCCTTCTCTTCTGGTCGATCGGTCAGATGTATCTCTGCACCGAACAGGTGCGCCAGCAGCAGGTTGCCGTTCACCGGATCGGAATGGGCATCCTTTTTCCCGACCATGACCGCACGCAGACCGAACCGTGCCGCCATTGCGGCAGTGAGGCGCGACTGATTGGACTGGGATGCGGCCCCGTGCAGCAGAATGTCATACTTGCCATCTATTGCGGGGGCGACCGAGTATTCGAATTCCCGGACTTTGTTTCCGCCAAAGGCCATGCCGGTCTGATCTTCCCTTTTAACCAGAATCCGCGGTCCACCCAGTGCTTCGTCGAGCCTCGGACAATCCAGAAGAGGTGTTGGCAAATCAGCCAGGGAGAGCCGGGAGAACCCGTCCAGCCTCGCCCTCAATTCTTCTACGGTGATCACAGCCTTCAGGGTTGACATCTCTTTTCCTTCCCGTTAATAACCGATTGATACTGGGAAACAAGGCAGAATTCTGGTGCAGGAGTAGTCCAGAAGTGTATGCAGAAAGAATATAAAGCCGGGCGAATACGGGTGCAACAGGTAATGCGATCAGAATATCGGAGCCAGACGCAAAGCAGGGGTCAGGACATGCTGCCCTGACCCCTTGATGCGTGCCGATAGTCTAATTCTACCGTTGAGATTCCGCCATTAGATTGTCGATCATCTGCTCGAAACCAGACACGGTTTTCACCATTTCAGAACAGACATTTGCAAAGGAGGTCACGTCCAGCATATCGACGCCGTATCTGGCCACCAGGGTCAGCCGATTGTTATGTTTGTCCACGGCCCAGGCGCCGGCCTGGTAATCCAGATTCCAGTTCAACAGATAGCCATGCAGGTCCGAAACCGGAATTTCATTCAGTCCGTAGGAAGGTACCTGAAGTTCGATCTGCCGGGCCCTATCCGATGCTCCCTTTCGGTCGAATGCGAAAACCTCATAGCTTTCACCATCCTCCAGGACGTAGGTTAATGTCCCAATATTCGCCCCGGCTTCAACGGACTTTATTCTGATATCCGCGCTCTTAACGTTGCGGGTAATCTCCTGGAATTTCAGTTTGAACGCGTGGTCATCACTTCCCAGAGCTACGCGAATACTGCGTTCCATTTCCTCGCGGGACATCATACCCACGCGACGGCCGGTTATCCGGCCATCTGCATCGATGAACACACTGGTTGGATACCCCGAAACCCGATACTGCTCTCCTACCTTCTTGGCAGTGTCGTTTAGAAATGTCCACGAATACCCGTTTTTTCGAACAAAAGCCTCCACCTTCGCAGGAGACTCACCCTGATTGATTCCCAGAATCCTCACCCTATTGCCCAGGGATTTCTGAAGCGACTCCATATCCGGCATTTCCATTTTGCAGGGACCGCACCACGTTGCCCAGAAATTCAAAAAGACCGGCGTACCTGAAAGACTGCTCAGACTTATGCGCTCCCCCTTCAGCGTTTGGAGTACGAAATCGGAGGCCTGGTCTCCCGCCATAATCCCGTTGCCAGCATCGGCTGGCTGCGAAAACACGAGACACAGAGCTGGAATCATCCATAGGCAACGGCTCAGGATGTATCCTGAAATATCCTGGCCCCAGGCCCTCACCAGCAGGGCAGGGTGAACGAATGTCTCTCCGAAGGCCTGGTCGCTCATGCCCTTTCTCCGACAAGAAGTTCAAGTATCGCTTCAGGCGGTCTCCCAATTCTTGCAAGATTGTCCTTGATCACAATAGGACGCTCAATAAGAATGGGATGCTCAACCATGGCTTTCAGCAGCGCCTGCCTGTCTCCCTTCTTCTCCTCCAGATGCAGCTCCTCGTATTTGTCTTCTCCGGTACGAATAAGGTCTATAGGATCCATTTCAAGCATGCCCAGAATCCTGGACAAGGTGTCCTCATCCAGCGGAGTTTTCAGGTATTCTACAACACGGGGCTGTATTCCGTGTTCTCTGAGTAACTGGAGTGTCTGCCTGCTTTTGCTGCACCTTGGATTGTGATAAATCACGATCTCGCTCAACTGTAACCTCCGGGTTAATGCTCATCGTTCTTCAAGCAGAATTTCAGCAATTCACCTGCGTCATTGTAGTCCAGATCGGCCTTTCCGTCACTCGAGAACCCTCTGCGCATATGGAAGGCGGTCTTCCAGCCAACTTCCGATGCCCCCTGGACGTCAGGCTCCAGCGTGTCCCCCACATACAGTATGGACTTGCCCTGGAGCCCGGCGATATCCTCTGCCAAACTAAAGATCAGGGGATCCGGTTTGGCGATGCCTACGTCGCCTGAGTAGATCCGGGTCTTGAAGTAGCGCAGCAACCCGACGCCGTCGAGCGCCCGATCCATGCAGAAACCGGGCCAGTAGGTGTTTGCGATCAAACCGATATACAGACCGCTCTCAGAGAGTGCCTTTACAGTATCGGAAATACCGGGATACAACCAGGAGGCATATCGAGGTCCCGCATACGCATCCGTGAGGCAAGCGACGATCTCCGGTTTAATTCCGGGAGTTAATTCCTCACAGAACACTTTCATCATTCGGAAAAAATTGCACCCGTGCCCAAACGCCTTTATGCAGGATTCTTCACAAGGTATCAGATGTGTTTTGATCAGGTCGGGATCAAGATGATGCCCATAGGCAGAAAATGCCGCAGCCAATCTGGAGAATCTCCCATCCGCAACCTCGGCCGAGGTGGGATCGGTACCCCTGGCGTAACCATACAGGGTCCCACCGGAATCAAAGAACACCGCGTCGAATTTCAAGGTTCGTGTCCGATCTCTATATCTATCCACAGGGGAAGATGATCGCTTAGATGCGATTTTTCAGGTACAGAAGTTTCCAGGTCTGTGTCGGTGGCTACGCCGTATGCCACCAGCCTGTTGGCCATAGCAGCCTGGATCCAGATCTGGTCTCCCCTGTTTCCGTTGATAGACGTAGGGGCGTTTGCTTTGCCTGTGACCTCGGCAGCATCCAGAAATCCGGTCGATTGCATGAATTCCCCAACTGCACCACCGGGCGCCTCATTGAAATCACCAACCACCACGTTGGGACCTCCAGAAGTTGCCGCCCTCAGTTCTTCAACGCGTTGCACCCTCGAGCGTTCCCTCCCAAGTTGCCTGTTGGACGGAAGGTGTACATTGCATACAGTCAATTCACCCGAGCCGGGCGCAACGGCCATTTGCCACATCCTTTGAGGCGGATCGTTCAACCAATCTGGATCAGCGACCTTGGAACCGGTTTTCCACATCATGACGCCTCCGTACTGCGCCAGCACGCCGCCGGGACAATAGGTCCCCTCCATACCGAAAGCACTCAGGAGATCGCCAAAAACAGCCTCTGACTGGACCTCCTGCAAGCAGATCACGTCGGGATCCAGCCGACTATAGAGGGAAACCAGGTCCTCAAAAATCTGCGGCACGGGTTCACCCGGCATTTCAGGCGCGAAGGGTGCGCCCTGGAACCAGAACACATTTTGGCACAGGATCCTGATCCTTCGGATGTCGCCGGTCGGTGAGGTGTCCGGGAAACTCATATTCGGTCCCTGGCTAATTCCGCTGACTCAGCCACAACCTCACATAGTGGCGTCGAGAATCCAAGTCCGCGTGGTCCTCGAAAGCCGTACGATTGTGCAATATCCACCTGTTATTGGTAAAGATCATCTGTCCTCGTTCGAGGCTGAATTCAACCTGAAACTCCTTTTTACGGATGATCTCCTCGAGCGTATTCAACGCAGCCGTCTGGTCGGGGGTCAGGGGTATGTCGATCATTTCGTGACCCACCTGAATGTAATAGTAGAGATATCTAAACCACAGCTCTTCGCCATCCCAGCGAAAGATAGTCGTCTTTGTTACAGGGCTCTCGCCTTCGAGGAACTGTCCGCGTCGGTCGAGATAGTAATCTTCATACAAACTCTCGAGGACACCCGGGTGGTTGGTGAGAATTTCGTTGTGCAGCGCGGCGCCACTGATCAGCTGGCTCTCTCCACCCGACCTGGCTGTTTGAAGACAGAGCAACCCAACTAGGTCGGGCACCTCCGAATTGAAGGCGCCGTCGGTGTGGAAGGAGCTTTCCGCATTCGTCACTGAGAATCGCGCACCTTCCTTTACGTTCTGACCCGTGTCTTTCACATCGTACAGAAGGGTCCCTTTCACGTCCTGCTCAAACGGCAGACCCAAAATTTGTCCGATGACCCAGTACATCACCTGGGCTTGGTCCGATGTATAGTCATCCATCGGCAACCGGTCTAGAATAGCAAACCCTCGACCTGCCTTCAGGGTCTCCATTACCGGCTCGAGTGCTTCCCTGCAGTTGGGGAAATCAGCCTCGCCGATGCGGATTTCCGGTGTCGGCTCTACGTGTCCGTCCCGGGCCCTCACAAAACCGTCCAGCTCGGCCAGACCCTTATCCGAAAGGGTCATATACCAGGCCCTTTCCGCATCTATCGTTTCGGCTGTCCAGGCGCGAGCATCCGACAGAACCGAATCAAGAACTTCGCTCATAGTGCATATTCTCCTGTTTGTTGCTTGCGCTTTAATCGGGAGTTTTTCCTGCAACTGATCGCGCTAAGGGATGATTGGCAGGATGACTCTGGAAGGATGTTGCGTGTCATGAAACACGGTCTGCTTTGCCGTTTGCAGTTCCGCCTCCCGATAATCATCTCCGCCGGTATTGTGATTCCGGTTGAAATTGGGAAAGTCGCTGCTCGTGATATCCAACCGGATGCTGTGTCCGGCCTTGAACAGATTGCTGGTAGGATTGACCTGAATCGTGAACTCGTAGATCTCCCCGGGCTCGATCAACGTGGGACTTTCAAAGGAGTCCCTGTAGCGCGCTCGGACAATCCCATGACATAACTCCTGGGCGAATCCGTCCGGCCACACATCGATCAACTTGGCCACAAAGTCCGTGTCTTTGGCCGAAGAGGACGCCCACAGCTTCACAACAATGGGCCCCGTGACCTCCAGGGCGGACGCTAATGGAGGCGTGGCATACACCATCACATCTCTGCGTCCATCCAGCGCCCGCTGATCTATGGGCGCGTGCTGGCCGTAGGGTGTGTATAGCGTCATCACGGGATCTTTTGGATCATAGTCATACTCGTCCGGCGATTCGTTTCCAGGGGCCTCTGTATTCAGGCCGCCGATCCCCGAGGGCATATCTGCATGGCCCTCGCTGTGCAGGTAATAGGTGGTGAAATTCGTCCGGGCGAGCGGCCACTCGTGCTCCCCTCGCCACGTATTGGACCCCATTACAAAGATCTGGAGCGGCTCCCACTCTGCCGCATCAGAAGGCTCTTCTTTTAGCCAGCGCCTGAACCAGGCATCCGCGATATCGAAAAAACTCTTTTCTGCATCGGCTCCGAAGTCCACGTCCCCCACTGTTCGGCTCAAATCCAGGAGGGTATGTGTCCAGGGGCCAATGATCAGATGTTGGTTTTCTCTGGCGAGTTCCGTCCTGCCATTCTCGATCATTCCGGTAAAATTCTTGAAAATACCAATCTGCTGATCGTACCACCCGGCGATTCCGAGGACCGGCACTTCGACCTCTGAGTGTTTTTCCTCGAACTTGAAGTGATCTGTGGCATGGTCCGCCAGCCATCGCCTCCAGTGCTGACCCATCCCCGGCATGGCTTCCTCCGGGATGTCCATCAGCGGCAAATACCAGAGCCATTTGCTGCGGTCTCTTTCAACCCAGAGTCGGGATGCCTCTTCCTTGGATTCGGCCTTCCACCTGTCTCCGAGCAGCCTGGCTGTATCCACCGAAAGGTTGTTGATTGTCCAATCGATCACCCGACCCGTGCGCAGCACACCGCAGAGTTCCCTGTCCAGTAGATTCGCGGTAATTCCACCGGGAAACATCGTCACCAGGTGTGGCGGGCGCGTGTGGCCCAGTTCCCATTGCAGCCAGCCATCGTAGGAATTTCCAAACGTGCCCACTTTACCTGTAGAATCGGGCAAACCGGCCGCCCATTCCACACTGTCATACCCATCCTCTGCGTCACAATGATCTGCGCTGTAGAAACCGGGTTTGAACTCTCCGTCGGATGCATATCTCCCGCGTACATCCTGCATCACAACGATGTATCCTCGCTCCGCGAGTTTCGGTCCAATATCCACCTGCTTTTCGGCCCCTTTATCATAGGGCGTACGACAGAGCAAGACCGGAAAGGGTCCCTGCTTCTCCGGTCTGTACACATCTGAACGCAACACGGTGCCGTCCCGCATTGTCGCTTCCAGGTCCGTTTCCTTGATTGTCACCAGATCCACACATTCTCCTCGCTTACTTGTTTCCTGAACCCATTGATCACTCAGCTGACCACACGAGCAGGGTAGTATCTTCGGATCCGGATATGATCGTCTTGCCATCGGGATCCAGGACTAGCGAATGGATCGTACCTTCGTGTCCGGTCAGTTCCTTCTCCGGTGAACCCGTGTTTCTGTCCCACACGACAATCCTGCCGTCCCGCCCCGCAGAATAGACTCTGTCGTGATCTATCGCTAAGGCTTCTATCCACTCACTGTGATCGAATACCCGGACCTCTTCACCGGCATCCAGATCCCATTCAACCACAACACCATCGCGACCTGCCGAAAATACCTGTTCGTTACCCTCTCCAAAAGCGACCGCCTCCACCCATCCTCTGTGCGCATCTATCTTCGCCAGAGCGTCACCCGTTTCGAGATCCCAAACGTGAACACTTCCGTCTCTCCCGCCGCTCACCGCTCGGGTGGAATCGGCGGAAACATCCAGAGCGAGCACGCCTCCGAGGTGCCGGGTCATTTCCCGAATCAGTTTCTCTTGCTCCCACACCCAGACCTTAAGCGATCCACCGCCCCCGGCACTCAGGATGCGTTCCTTTGACAATCTTCTTACCGCCCGTACATATCCCCGGTGCGCGTCAAAGGATTTTACAGTCTCGCCGCTCTTAAGTGAAATAATCCGAACACTACCGTCTTTACACCCTGCGGCGAAGTACTCTTCGTCAAGAACT
>CAVOEZ010000158.1:0-8084 GCA_963694355.1 Latescibacteria bacterium UBA2968
GGGAACATCAATATGATGTTCCCCGCCTTGTTCCTGGTGGGACATACAGGATTCGAACCTGTGACCTCTGGTTCCGGAGACCAGCGCTCTATCCAAGCTGAGCTAATGCCCCGGAGGCTCCGTGTCTACCGGTCACGTTTTTTGTGACGGTCACGTCTTCGACGCTTTTTTCGTTTGTGGGTCGCGATCTTGTGCCGCTTCCGTTTTCTTCCACAGGGCAAAGGATACACCTCCTCTTGGGACTACTACCGGATTAGGGTAGGACTCTCACGCCTTTTCACTCTCGACTCCGGAGCGTAATTCGCGTGACGGTTTGAATACTGGCACTGGTCTTTCAGGGATTCGCACAACCTCGCCTGTTTTTGGATTTCGGCCTGTTCGGGATGCCCGCGTGACCACTTTGAAAGTACCGAAGCCACGAATCTCTATGTGTTCACCCTTCTGCAGAGCCGAAATCACCGAAGCCAGGAAGCCTTCTACAACTGCCGCCGTATCGGTTTTTGTCAATCCGGTTGCCTCTGCAATCTGGTCAACAATGTCGGCCTTGGTCACCTACGAATCCTTTCTTCGGTTCCAGGTTTGGCGGTTCGTGCGTTCAGATCCTGCGAAAAAATTCCATACCCCGAACAAGCCTAAATGATATAAAAACAATAGATGTTTGTCAATAGAAATTCTCTCGGCCGGGCCTGATTTCAGGCATCTGACGAATCTCCGCCAACATACTGGAGCAGATGCAACCGGTGATAAATTCCACCTTCTGCAACCAGCGATTCGTGCGTACCAATCTCGCGAATTTCTCCTTTGTGAATAACGATTATACGATCGGCATTGCTAATGGTGGAGATCCGGTGCGCAATGACGATCGAGGTCCTCGTCGACATCAATCTTTCGACGGCCTCCTGTATCCACGTTTCGGTTTGGGTATCCACGCTAGAGGTCGCTTCGTCAAGCACCAGAATATCCGGATCGAATGCAAGGGCTCGCGCAAAGGCAAGCAGCTGGCGCTGTCCACCAGAAAAGGTACTGCCCCTTTCCGATACCTGTTCTCCGTAGCCTCCATCCAGACTCTCGATGAAATGATCGGCATTCACATCCCGTGCAGCCTGTTTAACCCGATCGGTAGAAATCTTCGTATTGCCCAGACGAATATTCGATTCGATATCTCCTGAAAACATGAACACATCCTGTTGGACAACACCGATTCGACTTCGGAGTGTTTCGACGTGCCACCTCCGAATTTCCACTCCATCAACAAGGATTTCCCCCTTCTGAATATCGTAGAATCTGCATAAGAGACTGATAATAGTCGTCTTCCCGGATCCCGTTGCGCCCACAATGGCAACCTGTTCACCTGGCTGGACACGGAAGGAGACGTCCTTCAATACCCAGTCCTTGTCATTGTAAGAAAACCAGACACTCCTGAATTCGATCTCACCGACTGCTCGCTCCTTCTTCACTTCTCCACCCTCGGGCTCTGGCTCCTCGTCTAGCAGTTCGAAGATTCGTTCCGAGGAGGCCATTGCGGCCTGGAGGATCGCATATCTTTCGGAGATATCCAGAATTGGCCAGAAAAAACGCGGAATGTACTGAAGCATTGCGATAAGCACACCCCATTCGATCTCCGATCTCACCACCTCACCTCCTCCATACCAGATCATCGCTGCCGTAGCGGCGGCGCCCAGCATCTGCATAATAGGAAAATACAAGGAATGGTATAACGTGGACTCGAGATTCGCCTCCAGGTAACGTCCATTGATACCCCCAAAACGCGCGCCATTGGGCTTTTCCCGGTTGAACAGTTGGACCACTGCCATGCCGGAGATGTTTTCCTGCAGATATGCGTTCAGTCTCGCAAGTCTCACACGGGCAAGCCGGAAAGCCCTCATCATTCGGCCCTGAAACCAGAATGTTGTCAAAAACATAAGAGGCAACACGGCGCAGACCACAAGGGCAAGATTGACGTCCATATAAAACATGAACGCAAGGATTGACAGAAGCGTGAATATGTCGCTGAATACTGCGATGACTCCATCGGTAAACAGTTCATTTAGCGCGTCTACATCGTTGGTATTCCGCGTCATGAGCCTGCCGATAGGTGTCTTGTCGAAGAAGGAAACGGGAAGACGCTGCAGGTGGGAAAAGATCTGGCTCCTCAGGTCATACATGGCCCACTGCCCGGTGAGCTGGGTGATCAACTTTTGTGCATAGTCTGTGAAGAATTGTACCACCAGGAGCCCGACAAAAATCACGACAATGGTTCGGAGCCCATCGTAATCGCCAACCAGTATGTAATCGTCTACGGCGACTTTACTCAGAAAGGGTCCGGCCTGTCTGGCTGCAGAGCCAACAAGAATCAGGAAGAAGGAAAGGAGCACCCACTTGCCATAGGGTTTGAGATAGGCCAGGAGTCTTTTCATCAACGACAGATCGAAAGGCTTCTCGGATACCTCTTCTTCATGAATATCTGGAATTTCAATCGTCATAATCAGATCTCATCCAGTTCCTGGGTCAACTGCTGGCGCTTGTGCATATCGGCGTACACCCCTCCTGAGGCGACCAGTTCATTGTGATTGCCCTGCTCGATGATTCTCCCGTCCTGCAGCACGACAATCTGGTCTGCTTGACGCACCGTAGAAATCCGGTGTGAGATAAGAAATGTGGTCCTGTCTTTCATCACCTCTCGCAATCCTCTCAGGATCTCTTCTTCAGTATGCGTATCCACACTGGCCATTGCGTCATCCAGAATAAGGATTGCTGGTCGCCGGATTACTGCTCGTGCGAGCGCCGTGCGCTGTTTCTGTCCACCGGACATGGAGACACCGCGTTCTCCAAGCTGCGTTTCGTATCCTTCTGGAAAATCATCCATATCTCGGGAAAGCTGCGATATTTCCGTAGCCCATTCCAAATCACCCGGGAGTACCTCCTGAACACCCAGACGAATGTTTTCCTCAAGTGAATCGGAGAACAGGAAGGTATCCTGAGGCACATACCCAATGGATGATCGCAGTGTCTCGAGTGGTATCTCTTCCACTGGAACCCCATCGATCAGCACCATACCCGGCTCGGACTGGATGAGTCTCGGGATCAGTCTGCCGAGTGTGCTCTTTCCAGATCCCACGCGGCCTACCACAGCAACCGTGCTGCCTGCCGGAATATGTAGATCAATATCCTCGAGAACCTTCTGCCCGTTAAACGAGAAGGACAGGTTTCTGAATTCGATCTCACCTGAGAGTCCGGCAATGGACCTGGTGGATTCGGCGTCCACAATTTCCGGTACTTCGGCCAGGATCTCGTCGATCCGTTTCATGGATGCCATTCCCCGTTGATATCTATCGATCATCCAGCCAAGCGTGATCATCGGAAAAATCAGGCGCGTGAGATATGCATTGAACGCGACGAATTCACCCAGCGTGAGCTCTCCTTGAATAACTGCACCACCGCCCAACCACAGAATGATCGCGAGCGATGCCCCGCTGAGCAGAAAGGTGAGCGGAAAGAACAGGCTCTGCGTGTGAATCAGTTTCTTATTCCTCTCCAGATACTCTCTGTTGAGTACGTCGAATGCTGTAATCTCCGCTTCGCGCTGGGCAAACGCCTTGACGACCCGAATCCCGGACAGATTCTCCTGGACACGGGCGCTGATATTGGAAAACTGCTCCTGGACTGCCATAAATCCACGATGGATCCTGGAAGATACTCTGTTCATCACAAAGGCCATGACCGGCATGGGGATCATTGCGTAGACCGCGAGTTTCCAATCGATGGAACACATCACTACCATACTGAAACCCAACGCCAACACGGCCCCAAACAGCATGCGAATACCGAACCCGAGAAACATTCTCACGGCATTCACATCGTTGGTCGCACGAGCCATCAGATCCCCGGTAGGAGTCCTGTTGAAATACTGCAAAGACAATGTCAGAAGCCGTGAGAAGTAAACTTCGCGAATGTCATATTCCACGTATCTGGACACACTGGTCAGGCACCAACGCATCCCCATGTCGAACCCCATCTGGAGCAAAGCCAATGCAAGTATGATTCCGGCGTAAAAGTACGTTTCCTGATAGATCTCACTGAAGGGGGCGTGAAGACTACCCCCGTTGTCGATCCAAACTTTAATGGAATCGACGCCCTCTTTCAGGGCAAGCGGAATGGCAGTAGAAATTGCCTGCGCCACAGCCAGCAGTGCAAGACCGAGTATGATACGTCGCCAGTATTGTTCCAGATACGGCGTGAACGGTTTGAAGGGATTCAAAGACAAGAAGAGGTTCCTATACTTCAGAATACCATCTGTACACATCGAGATCGACTTTGCCGTTTCGAAATTCAATTCCTTCGGATTCCAGCAGGCCTTCTTGAATCAGGTGCGCCTTACCGGAACTGGTGCGCATGGACACCCTTCCTTGTGAGTTAATCACTCTGTGCCAGGGGCAGTTGGAATCCGGCGGCAAGGCCTTCAACGCCTGCCCCACTTGCCTCGGGCCCGCCCCGGCCATCTCACCTATCTGTCCATACGTGGCAACGGTTCCTTCGGGGATCTTTTTTACCACCCTGTATATTTCCCTGTTTTTTCTTAGAAATTCCGCATTTCTGGACACTGCGTTCCTTCTATTTTTTCGTCTCTGAAAGTAAGGCCTCCAGATATTCCACTGGATTCTGCTCCCGTTCACAGCCTCGAAGAATTTCAATGGTCCGTTGCAAATCTCCTTCAGTCAAATCATACACCCTTTCAAAGATATCGATCTTTTCGTGATAGGTTCTGTAGGATAGCATCAGGGCGTTGTTCAATTTCCATCTCGGAAAGCTCTTGTAAATTTCCGTTTGCAGATTCAGTTCGGCAAACCGTTCCTTTGCATCTTCGAATATCTCTGACTTCTTTCCCAGCTTTTCCTCATAGGAAAGATCCGAATCGAAAACGGTTTTCAGGCGTTCTGCCACATCGTGCATAAAGGTCTTGAATGTTAGGCGATCCTTTCGGACTTTGCGTGCCTCTTCCACTTTTGATGGACCGTATTTTCGCTCCAGGAACCGGAATGCCCCTTTTTCACCTACAAAAGTCGCAAGACTTTCATTGAAAGACACCTGGTCAGGAATCCAAATGGTGCCATGGACGAGTTCATGAAAGAGCAGTTCCGCCAGATCTTCTTCCCGATACCTCAGCATGGTGCTCAGGACAGGATCATCGAACCACCCGAGGGTCGAATAAGCCCCTACCCTTCCCAGGTGCGTATCGAATCCCTTGTTCTCCAAACGGGACTTCTCGGCCAACCCCCTCTTGAGATCAAAAAATCCCCGATAGGGAAATTCTCCCACCACGGGGTAGCGCCACCTGAGCGGCTCCAACCTGTCTTTGGGGGCCGCGGTTAATTGCCAGGACACAGGTCCATCGCCGATGTCACAGAAAGAGGTGTAATTTCGGGAGGCAGTTAACCCGATCTCCTGAACTGCAAACTCCCTCAACTCCTGTACCAACTCGAGCCCTGTCCGGGTCGCAGGATCCAGATCCGTTCGCTTCAGAAGTTGTGCGATGGGTTTTCCTTTCCAAAGCAATCTGGCCTGCCCCTTCAGCAGGTGCAGGTAATACCCGATTTCGAGATTCAACCCAAGCAATCCAGCGAAGCACAGTACAAGTGGTTGGCACATCTTTACAAAGTTACTCCTGATCCATGAAATAGTAGCAGATGATGTGCTGCAAAATCACATGCATGTCTTCGATTCGCCCCATGTGATTGCTGTGGATCACCACGCAAGTCTCTACCAGATCCTTCAATTTTCCCCCATCGTAGCCCGTAAATCCAATCGTGTGACACGCGACTTCGTTGGCATACCGGACGGCCCGAAGCACATTTTCCGAATTGCCGCTGCCACTTATGGCCAGCAACACATCATCTTTCTCCGCAAAATTCTTGAGCTGCTCCACATACACATCTTCATAGCTCAGGTCATTGCTGAGTGCGGTCATCCATTCTACATTATCGGTCAACGGGATCACCTTGAACCGTTTTTCCCTGCCCAAGGAAGCCCCTTTCCCCATATCGTTCACAAAGTGGGAGGCCGTACTCGCACTCCCGCCATTCCCAATCGCATAGATCCGATTTCCGGATTCTCCTGCCCGGACCACCAGTTCCACAGCTTGTGCGATTTCGTTTGGATCCAGGCTCTGCAAGATCTTGATATTATCCGCTATATACTCGGATGCGAATGCCCCGATGTCTTTCATGTCGGCTCCTTAGTTTAACCCAGCCTGTTCCCAGGCCGTGTTCAATCCATCGTGCGTCTGTTTCACGGCTTCGTCCGGCGGTAAGTCACGTACCCGCTGACTGAAGGGCTCCGGTGAAACCGGTCCTTCGTAGCCGATCTCCTTCAATACCTTCAGGAAGCCGACCAGATCAATCACACCTGTTTCTGACGGGAGCGTGCGGATGTTGTCTATCTGTTCGATCACATCAACACCCAAAGGCGCATCATTGACGTGGACATTGACCACGTCGGAGGGATCCAGCGAACGGATATCAGCAAGGGAACCGAGGCACGTATGCCAGTGCCAGCAATCCAGCAACAAACCGACATTCCCGGTACCCACACTCTCGCAGAATGCCATCATACCATCGATGGAATAAATAAACCCGAACGGCTTGTCCCTCCGGAGCGTTTGCGGACCAATGAATTCAAGACCAAGACTGCATCCAAATTCTCCAAGAATTTCACAAATCGGACGGAATCGATCGATATGCCATCTGTAATTGTCTCGGAACTTCCGTTCTTCCGAGGCGGGGGGAACCCACTGGGAAACTCTGTTTGCCCCCACCGAAGCTCCAGCGGCCGCCAGCGCGGGCAGTTGCTCGAGGTCACGCTTGTAGTCGGCCTCCGTCCCGTTCCAGGCCACAGGCAAACCCCACGCGCCGATCCGGATTCCAGCTGATGAAAAGAGATGCTTTACGTAATCCACGTCGTGTGCTTCGATTTCACTCGCGAGCGTCTTGATTCCCACATCCAGCCCCTCGAATCCCGCGTCTTTGGCGTATGCAATGCCCTGGTGTAAATCTGCCTTGACCCCAATTGCCCCGGGCGCCAAACTCTTAAACATATCCCGCTCCTTTCTCCACCCTGTTCATCCGAAGTTCATGAGAACCATCCCCACGAGCATATTCATAGTAATAGTACGTATCTGAATCGGTCTGGACCGCGCTGAGGTATCGCAAGCACCCGGTGCCTTCAGAAGATGAGAGCACCGGGGCCGTTTGGGAAACCTTCGTGAAGTGGCGCAAGTCCAGGCTCACAGCAATTCCACATTTGTCCTCATATGAGGCAGTAACATCGGGTCTCCCATCGTGAAATACAGTGAACACCGGTGG
Organism: Latescibacteria bacterium UBA2968; assembly: GCA_963694355.1. Classification (GTDB taxonomy): domain Bacteria; phylum Latescibacterota; class UBA2968; order UBA2968. The sequence continues at coordinate 7,359 of CAVOEZ010000158.1, forward strand.
TGTATGGATTACAGAGACGAATCTGATCATGAAGCCATCCCAACCTTCATCGGGGTCCATTACAGAACCATGCCAGTTGAATGTTCTCCCATCCGGGCTTGTTGCCAGGCCTGTGCCTGTATCTACAACACCAGACACGAATGCGTTACCCTCGGCGTGCATTCGGCTGAGGCTGTCCGAAGTTTCGTTTACCGGATTGGGTGCGTAATTCGCGTACAAATGGTATGCCCCGTTGCACCGGAGAATTACCGGGTCTTTCACACCCTGATTTCCACATTGTTCAGGCGTTAGAACCGGTACTCCTTTACCGGGATCCAGCGCTTCCCAGGCGCTCGCCTCGATCAGATCGATTCGCCACCTGCTGGTACGGTTTTCGACATAGCTGATATAGAGCCGGACATCTCCGTTTTCCGCAATGATGATCGAACTCTTCTCGATCGATTGCGAATCCAGTTCTTCGCGGCGGATCTCTTTGATCGTCTCGAAGCTCACACCGTCTTTGCTTTCAGCGATTCGGCACACGCCACCGCGCGAATCGGGTGTTCGAACGCGGTAACACAAATAAAATCGCCCCTTAATCTCATCATAAAGGGCGCTGCAGCCACCGGCCCAGAATCCCCTTCCAATTCCTGGAGGGGGAATAACAGTCCGTCCCTCTTCAGGCAGAAAGACTGGTTTTTGTTCGAATACGCGGCGGTTCGGAAAAGGCATGCCTAAACTCCTTGT
>CAVOEZ010000159.1:0-8027 GCA_963694355.1 Latescibacteria bacterium UBA2968
TTCCGACAGAGAAGACCGCCGCAAGTGTGAGCGTCTGTTCGAACGAATGGTGAAAGAAGAGGGGCAGGAAGTACTCGGATGGCGCAGTGTCCCTACGGACAATTTTCATCTTGGGCCTTCCGCAAAAGGGCGAGAACCATTTATCCGACAAATCTTCATTGGCCGCAGCTCGGATCTACAGGACGACCTCGACTTCGAGCGCAAGCTCTACGTGATCAGACGCTGGGTCACCAACTTCATCCGTTACAACGGCACTGGCAGCCGGGAGGAGTTTTACGTTCCCAGCCTTTCCGCCAAGACAATTATCTACAAGGGGATGCTCACGCCTGGACAGCTTGAGGAGTATTACCCAGACCTGTCGGACCCGAAAGTGGAGACGGCTCTGGCGCTCTTCCACTCTCGGTTCAGCACAAACACATCGCCCAGGTGGGAACTCGCCCATCCCTATCGATATCTCATCCACAACGGTGAGATCAATACCAAACGTGGCAACGAAAACTGGATGCACGCCCGGCAGGGAAGCCTCACATCCGAGCGCTTCAAGCAAGATATGGGAAAGCTGTTGCCTGTAATCGCCGATCGGGACTACAGCGATTCTGCGGTCTTCGATAACTGCCTGGAATTTCTGGTTCTTGCAGGGCGCAAATTGCCCCACGCCATGATGATGATGATCCCGGAGCCCTGGCGAAAGCACCAGCAGATGAGCGACGAGAAACGGGCTTTCTACGAATACCACAGTTGCCTGATGGAGCCCTGGGATGGCCCGGCGTCCATGGCCTTCTCGGACGGGGTACAGGTTGGCGCCGTGCTGGACCGGAACGGCTTACGACCCTCACGGTATTGCATAACCAAAGACGATCAGGTCATCCTTGCGTCCGAATCCGGCGTTCTCGACATCCCACCGGAACGGGTCCTCCGCAAAGGACGCCTGCAACCGGGAAGAATGCTTCTGGTAGATACTGAACAAGGTCGCATTATCGGTGACGAAGAGCTGAAACAACAGATCGCCTCTGAGCATCCCTACCGGCAATGGTTGAATGAAAACCTTGTGCGGCTTGAAGATTTGCCCGGGGTCCCCAACGAGTGGGAGGTCCCGAGCCAGGAGACATTGCTGAAACGACAGAAGGTATTTGGGTATACCTACGAAGACTTGAATGTCAACCTTGAACCCATGGCTCGGAACGGGATCATGCCGATCGGCTCTATGGGGAACGATGCCCCCCTGGCAGTGCTTTCGGACAAACCCCAGTTGCTCTACAGCTATTTCAAGCAGCTCTTTGCCCAGGTTACAAACCCACCGATCGACCCTATTCGTGAGGAGCTGATAACCTCCACCGAAATTACCCTGGGGCCGGAGGGCAATCTGCTGAAGCCCGGTCCCACCAACTGTCGTCGTATTAAGCTGGAAATTCCTGTGCTCCGAGATGGAGATCTGGCCAAACTCAGGAACCTGAATCCACCTGAGAAGAAAACAGAGACCCTCCCAATACTCTTTGCGGTCGCACAGGGAGCCATCGGACTGGATCAGGCTTTGGAAGACCTCTTCGCGGAGGCGGACAAAGCAGTCGCAAAAGGTGTTGAGATTCTGATCCTCTCGGACAGGGGTTTTACTCGGGAACTCGCGCCCATCCCTGCACTCCTGGCGGTGGCCGGTTTACACCATCATCTCATAGGGAATGGTACACGCACGCGTGTCGGTCTGGTCCTGGAGTCCGGGGAGCCGCGTGAGGTGCACCACTTCTGCCTGCTGTTGGGTTATGGGGCCCAGGCCATTAATCCATACCTGGCCTTCGAAAGCCTGGGTGGGATGGTCAGTGGTGGAAGGCTTGGGGACCTCACTTGCCACGAGGCGGTAGAAGGTTATATCAAGGCGGTCGTGAAGGGCGTGGTCAAGGTGATGTCCAAAATGGGAATCTCCACGATCGCGTCTTACTGCGGTGCACAGATCTTTGAGGCCATTGGCATAAAACAGGAAGTGATCGACAGATATTTCATCTGGACTGCCTCCCGGATCGAAGGTATTGGACTGGAGGAGATCGCCCGGGAGGCCAGAAGAAGGCACGAGACTGCTTACCTCAGCGAGTCGGGAGCGATCGAGGACCTGCCCGAGGGGGGGCAGTACCAGTGGAGAAAGGATGGCGAACACCACCTGTTCAATCCACAGACGGTACACAAGCTTCAACACGCGTGTAGGAAGGGTGATTACGAGATATACAAGGAATACGCCCAGCTGGTCAACAACCAGAAGGAGAGGCCGGCTACGTTGCGTAGCCTGCTGAGCCTCAGGTATGCGCCAGAGCCGATTCAACTGGAGGAAGTCGAGTCGGTTGAGTCCATTTGCACAAGGTTCAAGACAGGAGCCATGTCTTACGGGTCCATCAGCAAGGAAGCGCACGAAGCCCTGGCCGTGGCAATGAACCGAATCGGCGGCAAGAGCAACACCGGCGAAGGGGGCGAAGATCCTGAGCGCTACACACCTGACCAGAACGGCGACTCCCGAAATAGTGCGATCAAGCAGGTAGCATCTGGACGATTTGGGGTAACCAGCCAGTATCTCGTCAGCGCCAAGGAGATCCAGATCAAGATGGCCCAGGGCGCCAAACCCGGAGAGGGCGGAGAATTGCCGGGACGGAAGGTCTACCCCGAGATTGCGCAGGTACGATACGCCACGCCCGGCGTTGGCCTGATCTCTCCGCCACCACACCACGACATCTACTCTATAGAAGATCTCGCTCAGCTGATTCACGATCTCAAGAATGCGAATCACAAGGCGAGAATTTCTGTTAAGCTTGTTTCGGAAGTTGGTGTAGGAACGATAGCCGCCGGAGTGGCCAAGGGCCACGCAGATGTTGTGTTGATCAGCGGGCACGATGGCGGTACCGGTGCATCGCCGCAGACCAGTATCAAGCACGCCGGTCTACCGTGGGAACTGGGCCTCGCGGAAACTCACCAGACACTCGTGCTCAACAATTTGCGGAGCCGAATTGTGGTGGAAGTGGATGGCCAGCTCAAAACAGGCAGAGACGTGGTCATCGCAGCACTCCTGGGAGCGGAGGAGTTTGGGTTTGCTACTACCGCCCTGGTTTCCCTGGGTTGTATCATGATGCGTGTATGTCACTTGGACACCTGCCCGGTGGGTGTGGCCACCCAAAATCCGGAGCTTCGAAAGAGATTCACTGGAGATCCGCAGCACGTCGTAAACTTCATGCGGTTTGTGGCCCAGGATATGAGAGAAATCATGGCAAGACTTGGCTTCAGATCCGTTCAGGAAATGGTCGGACATACGGATAAGCTTGAGAATTCCGAAGCGGTAAATTCTATCAGAACGGGCGGTGTGGATCTATCGAAAATCCTTCACAGACCAAAAATCGGTCCGGAAGTAGGTCGGTTTTGCCAGCAGCCCCAGGACCACGGCATGGAAAACGCAATGGACAACCAGATACTTCTGGATTTGTGCGAACCGGCCCTAGAAAGAGGGGAAAAGGTAAGAGCTACGCTCCCGATCCGAAATATCCACCGCACGGTCGGCACGTTGTTGGGCAGCGAGATCACACGAAAATTTGGGGCGGATGGACTCCCAACGGATACCATTCAGCTCCATTTTAATGGGACGGCAGGGCAGAGCTTTGGGGCATTCATACCCTCGGGTCTGACGCTTGAACTCGAAGGAGATGCCAACGACTATTTCGGCAAGGGCCTGTCCGGAGGCCAGTTGGCCCTCTATCCGCCTTCTGGATCGACATTTGTGCCCAGGGACAACATCATTGTGGGAAATGTGGCATTCTACGGTGCCACGGGTGGCAAGGCGTTCATCCGCGGCATGGCGGGTGAACGGTTCTGCGTGCGCAACAGCGGTGCCCACGTGGTGGTTGAAGCCGTTGGGGACCACGGCTGTGAATACATGACGGAAGGCCGCGTTGTCATACTGGGGCCAACAGGCCGGAATTTTGGGGCCGGCATGTCAGGTGGGATCGCTTACGTACTGGACGAAAACGGCAGCTTCCACACGTGCTGTAATCCGGAAACCGTCGAGTTGGTCAGTCTGGAGAATCCGGAGGAGATGGAAGAAGTGCGAAATATGATACGCCAACACGCCAGCCTGACCCAGAGCGCACTGGCCTGGGAGATCCTGGCCACGTGGCAGGAAATGGTGCCCAAATTCGTGAAGGTCTTCCCAAAAGACTTCAAGCGGATGCGCGCGGCCATCGATCGAGCCGAGGCGACCGGTCTTGTAGGCGAAGAAGCATTGATGCTTGCTTTTGAGGAGAACAAGAAGGACATCGCCCGCATCAGTGGCAACTAGTGCTTCTCTGTCATCCTAAGCTCTCCACCTGTCATCCTGAGCGAAGCGAAGGATCTCAAAGCCCTCTGTGACTAGAAAATCGTGAACTACTTCGCTCGCTGTTACTCACTTAGAAAGACACCCCTGGCACAAGGCATGGTGCCTCAATCTCTGCAAGGTATGTCCTGGCAATAACACCAGCTGCGGTATGCAGATGTCGCACGCGGCTGCAGGAGGATAGATGGGCAAGGCCACTGGATTTCTGGAAATTGAACGTGAACCGCTCCAAACTCGGTCGCCTGAAGAGCGAACAGGAGATTGGCAGGAGTTCCATCTGCACCTGGCGGATAACAGTCTCCGAAATCAGGGCGCACGATGTATGGACTGCGGTGTCCCGTTCTGCCATACGGGCACCCTCCTCAATGGCCTTGCGTCTGGATGCCCCATCAACAACTTGATCCCGGAGTGGAATGACCTTGTCTACAGAGGGCTTTGGGAAGAAGCACACGACCGGCTCAAGCGCACGAACAATTTCCCGGAATTCACCGGACGTGTTTGCCCCGCTCCCTGCGAAGGTTCCTGCGTGCTGGGCATTCACGACACACCGGTGACCATAAAGAACATCGAGTGTTCCATTGTCGATAGGGCATTTGAAGAGGGATGGCTGTTACCACAGCCGCCGCTCAGGCGAACCGGGAAAAACGTCGCCATCGTGGGGTCTGGGCCCGCGGGTTTGGCGTGTGCAATGCAGCTGAATCAAGCTGGCCATACCGTTACTGTTTACGAGCGAGCAGATCGAATCGGAGGTCTGTTGATGTACGGCATCCCCAACATGAAACTGGACAAGTCGATCGTCCAGCGTCGGGTCGATCTGATGTCCGCTGAAGGCGTGAATTTTGAGGTAAATACGGAAATCGGCAAGGACATCCCGCCAGGAACGCTCCTGGATGACTTCGACGCAGTGGTGCTGTGTTGCGGCGCTACAAAACCCCGGGATCTGCCCATCGACGGCCGGAATCTCGGAGGGGTTCATTTCGCGATGGAGTTTCTGTCTGCAAACACCAGGAGTCTTCTCGATTCGGCTCATAAAGATGGGGCGTACATATCGGCCGAGGGAAAGGATGTGGTAGTCATCGGAGGGGGTGATACGGGCACGGATTGTGTCGCCACTTCCTTACGTCATAAATGCAAGAGCATCGTTCAGCTGGAAATTATGCCCAGGCCGCCCGAAGTCCGTTCACCGGACAATCCCTGGCCGGAGTGGCCAAAGGTGCACATGGTTGACTATGGCCAGGAAGAGGCTGCCGCACGGTTCGGGGACGACCCACGTAGATACGAGACCACCGCCCAGCGATTCGTTGGGGATGATGAAGGGAATGTGCACGAAATCCAAACGGTAGGTGTCAAATGGTCGAAGGATGAGGCCGGTCGTTTCGCTCCCCTTCCTGTCCCGGCCTCCGGAGAAGTGCTCAAGGCAGACCTGGTGCTGCTGGCATTGGGCTTCACCGGTCCTGAAGATCAGATTCTGGAGGCATTGTCCGTCGACCGGGACGAGCGGTCAAACGTGATGGCCGAGTATGGGAGCTATGAAACCAGTTTGAAGGGTGTTTTCGCAGCCGGCGATATCCGAAGAGGTCAAAGCCTCATCGTCTGGGCAATCAACGAGGGGCGGGGAGCCGCCCGCGCCTGTGATGTATACCTGATGGGCGACACTACGCTGCTGCCATAAAAGGTCATGTAATGGCAAGAGCCCTGAAACGTTGGTTTCAGGGCTTCTGTATGTACGATCGGGTTTGGCCGAGAAATTACTCGGCTCCCGTCACAACTCTCGGATGTTTATTTGTCCGCTATCGAAGTTACGCATTCTTTGCTCTAGCATCTTGCCTGCTCAGGGTGTTGGCGGCACCTCTGATTCAGTGGTCTCCACAAGCTTCCGCATTCTCTCCTTTACCGCAGTGCGATATCCGTCATTCCCTCGCCAGATCTCCAGAAACTTCTCGTATGCCACAGTGGCCTTATGGACATTCCCGTCCTGCTCGAATGCCATCCCCAGATTGTTATATCCTCTGGCATAGGTTGGGTCGATCTGTACGGATGATTGCAGTTCCCGAATGGCATCTCCAGTTCTGCCTTGCTGAAGGTAAATTGCACCGAGGTTCCCGTGGATATCTGCCGTTCCGGAGCCATCGGCAACCAACCTCTGAAACGCCTTCGCTGCCGCCTCAAGTCTTCCAGACTGAAGATAGGCCTCTCCCATTCTGGCTCTTGCGTACCCATAGGTCGGCAGCAACGCCAGAGCCCTCTTGAAAGATTCTATCGCCCTGTCCCATTCCTTCCTTGTCCCGTAAACAAGCCCCAGGTCATAATGGATCTGTGCAATGTTCGGATTGGCTGCCATTGCCTTCGAGTAAGCTTCCTCGGCTTCATCCAGCTCACCTGCCCTCCGGTGCGACTCACCGAGATGCCCGAACACGAGTGGGTTGAACCCACCCAGACTACCTGCACTGGCAAATGCCTCCTGGGCTAAGGTCCACCTTCCCTCTCTCAAGTGATTTCGCCCGGAATAGAACGCGAGATCAAAACGTATATGCTGCCAGTTGAGATAACAGGCAGCCGCACACAGAAGCATCGCAAAAACAGGAATTGCCAGAACACTCCGGCCCCTTACCTGGACCGGTCTCCTGGAGAGGGCACCCAATATGGCCAGATGAATCCAGAACAGGGTGGATGGAGTGGGAGACTCCTTTGGAAAACTGAACACGCTATGACCAAGCAGCGAGCAAAGTCCCAAAAGGCTTCCCAGTGCAATCATGCGAACGCGATCATCTCCCTGTCGGATCACTCGCACGGCTGTGAACAGCGCCGCCGCAAGAGCCCACATGTAAATCCCGAAACCAACGAGACTCAGCTCCGAGGCAATCCAGAGAAAGTCATTGTGTGGTCGCAACGGAGCCGACACCTGTGTGATCGTGGCCCCAAGATCATAATGGGGATAAACGACCGACCAGTTGGACAGCCCCACGCCGAGGACGGGGTGATCACTTATCATGTTCAGGGTGCGCGTCCACATCTCTGTTCGGTTTCTGCTTCCGCCTTCTGTGACTGTCGAGACCAGGGCCCCGAATGGGGTTGACTTATGTTCGTCGAATCTGTTGACCGTTGCCCGAGAAATCTGGTCCGTCTGTGTCGCCAGATACACCAAACCGGCCAGGCACAGGACAATGGCCCAGCGCACGGGGCGAGACGAGACCGCGTCCTTTAGGAGGGACCTCAGCGTCCCACGGACCTCGGGAAGGACAACCCACATCAAAATCGCTAACGCGCCGCCTCCGGCCAGGCCAACCCATGCCCCACGGGTTCGCGTGTAGAACAGGAACAGGAGCATCGCAGAAGTCGCGAATACCCAGAGAACCTTCCTCCGCATTGAAGGATCGAGCAAAAACGCCAGAATCGCGAACCAGACATTGCCAATCAGGTATGACGCCGCCAAATTGCGGAAAACAAATGTGCCGCTGGGCTGCCCTACAGATGGGATGTGGCCAAACCCGAGACCCAGAAACTGGCCGACGCCAACCAGAGAGACAAGGAAGCCGCCGAGGGCGGCGAACCCGGACAACGTGACGACATGCGCCTTCTGCAAATGACCTGAAACACACATGAACAAACCGATGAGAACCAGGATCTGGGTAACATCCACCAGACCCAGGAAACCATTGGTACTCCAGGTGAGTGAGAGCAGGTTGAC
>CAVOEZ010000160.1:0-7986 GCA_963694355.1 Latescibacteria bacterium UBA2968
CAAAAATCGCAGGAATGAGCGCCGGGAGCGGATCGTCGACGGCGTAGCCTCCGAAGAGGAAGGCTGCCCCACAAAGCAAGCTGATGGCGAGATTGCCTGCCAACGGGATATTTTTGAGGATTCCGTTGTAAGTAATCAGCAGGGCGCAAGCCAGAACAGCGATTCCCGGTGTGGGTGGGGGGAGCGGCAAAGCCAGCAGGCACCCAAGGGCGAGGAGGGCGATCGCCTCGGCCCGGGTGACTCGGGAAGACAATCTGTTCGAAGGAAGCGGCCGTTCAGGGTGGTTGACCCCGTCCGAGGTCTGATCCCAGAGGTCGTTGAGGACATTTCCGCCGGCCATCAACAGGGTGGCGGAGCACGCCGCAAGTAGGAGAAAGCCGTCCAGGGTGTGCATAGCCAGCCAGCCGCCAAGGAGGACGGACAGGAAGCTTATGAGACAGTTCAGAGGACGGGTGATTTCCAGGAGCGCCACCAGGCCGGCCAGGAGACCGGCCTCAGGCTGCTGGGACTGTTTCTTTGAAGACATCTGCGGCGTCCTGAATGGTGTAGCGATAGCCCTGCTCAGTGAGGAAGGTCTGGCGATTTCTGGCGAATTCCAGTTCTCGGGTGTCACGTGTGACCAGGGTGTAGAAGTGGGCGATACTGCCGTCTGACTTGGGTCGGAGGATCCGCCCGAGGCGCTGGGCTTCCTCCTGGCGGGACCCAAAGGTGCCCGATATCTGGATGGCCACGTTGGCGTCCGGGAGGTCGATGGCAAAATTGGCCACCTTGGAGACGATGAGGACTTTGATTTCACCTTTACGAAACTTGCCGTAGAGTACGTCTCGCTCGTCGCTCGGTGTTTTTCCAGTAATGATGGGCGCGTTCAGGTCCCGGGCGAATCCTTCCACCTGATCGATATACTGACCTATGACCAGGATCGACGCGTTCCTGTGCTTGCGAATAAGATGTTCCACAAGCTGGAGCTTGTTCGGGTTCTCCGAGGCGATCCGGAATTTGGACCGGCCGCCCGCTACGGCATATTCCAGCCTGAGGTCCTGGGGCAGCGGCAGGCGGATTTCGCAGCATTTGGCTGTGGCGATCCACCCTTGAGATTCCAGTTCGCGCCAGGGAACGTCGTATCGCTTGGGCCCGATCAGGCTGAAGACGTCTGTTTCGAGACCGTCCTCACGGACGAGCGTGGCGGTTAGGCCCAGTCTTTTTCTGGCCTGGAGTTCGGCAGTGAAGCGGAACACAGGCGCCGGGAGAAGGTGGACTTCATCGTATATGATGAGACCCCAGTTTCCCTGGTTGAAGATCGAGAAGTGCGGAAATCCTTCGGATTTCTTTTTTCGGTAGGTGAGGATGTTGTAGGTCGCCACGGTGATTGGACGGATTTCCTTCACTTCGCCAGAATATTCGCCAATCTGTTCCTTCTTGAGGTCCGTCTTGTCCAGGATCTCCGATTTCCATTGTCTGGAGGCGGTGATGTTGGTGGTCAGGATCAGTGTTTGTACCTGGAGGAGCTCGATCACGGAGATGCCGACAATGGTTTTCCCGGCACCGCAGGGAAGAACGATCACGCCGCTTCCGCCATCTGGCCCACCCCCGGCGTGGAAGATTTCACGCGATTCACGCTGGTAGTCCCGCAGGTGGAAAGGGTGACCCGCCAGAGTCTGCTCTCTGCACTTCAGTTGGAGTTTGGCTCCAGGCAAATATCCCGCCAGATCCTTTACCGGGTAACCCAGCCGTGTGAGCGCCTGCTTGAGATGCCCGCGATAGAGCAGATCGATGAGCACACTGTGATCGTCGATTCGTTCTTTCAGATATTGTTTGACGGTTTTGTGCTGCCAGATTTCGGTGATGATGAAGGGGTCATCGGAGGTAAGGACAAGGTCTTTCCCCTTGCGGTCGAGGCGAATCTTTCCGTACCGGCCTATCGTTTCACGCACTTCCACCGATACGTTCTGGGGTATTTCGTATTTGCTGTATTGCTCCAGCGCCGCAGAAATCTCCTCGGCTGACAGGCCTGCCGCTGCCGCGTTCCACAGGGAGAGCGGGCTGATCCGGTAGGTGTGAATGTGCTCGGGGCTTTTTTCAAGCTCCGCAAACCGTGCAAGGATGTCTCTGGCGGCAGCGTAATGCGGGCTGTTCACTTCAACGAGAACAGACAGATCACTCTGCACAATTAATGGATTATCTGGCGTAAATGGCATATTTTAGTTCGGTTTGGGAATGGAGTGTAGGAATAGGAACATCAGGCGGACTGGGGGTCCGCTTCAACTGATTCGCCCTCGTAGTGGGCGATTACCGCCGCGCCGACTGCGTCTCCCCAGACGTTTACCGTGGTTCGGCAGCGATCCAGGAACCAGTCGATGATGAGTATGAGGGTGATCCCCTCGATGGGCAAGTCCACGGCACGGAGCACGATGACCATTGTGACCAGGCCCGCTTCCGGAATTCCCGCGGCACCAATGGCCGCCAATGTTGCGGTGAGGAAGACGATGACCATTTCGATGGGACCCAGATGGATCCCGTAGACCTGTGCGATAAAGATCGCTGCGACGGCCTCGTAAAGGGCCGTGCCGTCCATATTGATGGTCGCGCCAAGTGGCAACACAAAACTGGAGACACGGTTCGAGATCCGGTTTTTCAGTGTGGCGCACTCGATGGTCAGGGGCAGAGTGGCCGAACTGGAGGCCGTGGAGAAGGCCGTGGTGATGGCCGGTAGTTGATTTGTGACGAATGAGGCGACATTTCTCCGGGCCACGAAAAGCAGGATGAGCGGAAGCACCACCAATCCGTGGATCGACAGACCCAGGATAACGGTTGAGGCATACCAACCCACTTTTATGAGTTCGGGTAGAAAACCTGCCCAACCGCCGCTGTCGCCCATTCTGCCTGCAATGAGACCGAATATGCCCACAGGTGCAAAGGCGATGACGACGTGCACGATTTTCATGATGGTTTCATTGATGCCGGATATCAACTCGATCACCGGCCGCGCAACGTCACCCAGGGTGGTCAGGACGCCGCCAAACAAGAGAGAGAAGACGATCAGGGGGAGCACGTCGGTTTCAACCATTGCCTTGAATATGTTCTGCGGGACCATCCCAGTGAGGACGTCTGTGAGCACCTGAAAAATCGTCTTGTCTTTTCCACGCACCCTGGCGGCCACGCCCAGGCCAACACGGATTCCCGTTCCTGACGGCACCGGTGCAACTGTTTCGCCGGATTCGGTGGCGGTCCAGCCGGAAACGGTGAGGCGGTCGCTGCCCGTGGTGGAGGAGACGGTGCCCTCGATTCCCTGGTCCGCCAGGACCACTTGATAGCGATTGTCGTACTGGGTATCGCTCAACTCTGCGCCCTGGAGGATCACTTGCTTGCCCTGAATTTTGTAGGACACCGAGTCCAGGATTTCGCCGTGGCGCACGCCTTTTCCGGGCTGGATGATGTTGACCAGGATGAGGCCGACCACTACGGAAAGCGCGGTGGTGGCCATATAATAGATGATGGTGCGCTTGCCGATGCCCCCGAGTTTCCTCACGTCACCCAAGTTTGCGACCCCCATGATCATTGACGCGATCACCAGAGGGACGACGATCATCTTGAGGGCATTCAGGAAGAGGTCACCGAGGAATTTGGTGTAGAGTGCCTGTTCCGGGAAGAAACCGCCCAAGAGTGCGCCCAGTACGATAGACACCACGATATACAGGAGAAATCGGCTTTGTTGGGACATCTGGAGAGCTCCAGTATCGGCAGGTAAAAAGGTGCCTTCAAGCGGCTTGGTCCAGGGCACCAATTGGCGCTGAAGTATAAGGAAATCAAAGACATTTGTCAATTGGCATCCTTCACGCAAATGGTTATCCCGGCGACCAGAAAATGAGTTGACTTTGCGAATTTCTTTATATAAATTTATACCCAAGATAAGGTTATAACAGGTTTGCCTTCCTGGTTGGCCGGTCTTTCTGCCCACTCTGGCCGCTGAGAGGGGCCGTTTTGTTTTTAGCGGTTAATCTTGCGTTTTTTCGGCCGTGTGCGGATGGAGCCGATCAGAAAAGTGGAGGGGAGGATTGGATGGAAAGCCAGTTTACGGTGTGTTTGAAATGTGAAAAAGGTGTGTTGCTTCCTCTGTCGGACTATGGTCGGGATGGGGCTCCGATTCATTATAAGGCCTGGGTATGCAATAACCCGGACTGCGGTTTCAATTTGCGTATAGACAATGGCGAAATAAGCACTGGTCGCAACATAACAGAATCGTATAAATAGACTGTGCCTGAAGGGGTGTTGGGCAGATATCCCCTTAATGGTTCGAAACACACTCCAACTGTACGTGGCTGGTTGGAGACCAACCCGGATCCATCTGGGCCGGGTAATCGGCACCATCCGCATTCCGAACCTGTGTAATAGCCTATCTCCTGCCAGTTCATTCCCACGTTCCTCTTTAGTCTGGTCTAAGGCCTTCCCTCCGGCTGTATGCGGTCAGAGTTCCCCAGGTCCTGCACTGTTGTTTCCGATGGCAGCCGTCGAATCCTATACCGATGCGCATCATTCTCCCCTTCCGAAAATTCACCTGCAAAGGCAGGCATCTGCCTTCTCTTCAGTGAACCTGTTTCTTATATTCGTCTTGTTTCTGAAGGATTAGTCTGTGACTGAAGCACCCGTACTGGGCATTGAGACTTCCTGCGATGAAACCGCGGCGGCGGTTGTCCAGGGCGGTGGTATTCTATCTAATGTGATCTTTTCGCAAACCGAGCACAGTCTGTACGGTGGCGTCGTGCCGGAACTGGCCTCCAGAAATCATGTCCGTAAAATCGTTCCTGTTGTGCAGGAGTCGCTGGATTCGGCCGGTTGCGGTCTGGCGGATCTGGGGGGGATCGCAGTAACGCGCGGCCCAGGTCTGGTGGGTTGTCTCCTTGTAGGCGTTTCCTTTGCCAAAGGTCTGGTGATGACATCGGGTTTGCCCCTTTTCGGCGTCCACCATATCGAAGGCCATCTTTTTGCCGGCCGGCTGGAAGACCCGGGACTGATTCCGCCGTTTATGGCTCTGGTGACTTCCGGAGGTCATACCCAACTGCTGTATGTGCGGGATTGGGGCCAGTACGAGGTGTGGGGCGATACACGTGATGACGCGGCAGGGGAGGCCTTCGACAAGGTCGCCAAGATGCTGGATATTCTCGAGGAGGGTGAGACGACGATGGGCGGTCCTCGAATTTCTGCTCTTGCGGAGGAGGGAAACCCTGAGGCGTTTGCGTTTCCACGTGGTTTGATGAATACGCCCGGTTACGAATTCAGTTTCAGCGGTGTCAAAACATCGGTCCTCTACCATCTGAAGGGGTGTACTGGAGCCCAGATAGCATCTCAGAAGCCGGATATTGCCGCGAGTTTCCAGGCCGCTGTGGTGGATGTACTGGTTCACAAGACGATCTCAGCCGCAAAGGCCGCAAAGACCTCACGCGTGCTTCTGACGGGTGGGGTAGCAGCAAACAAAAGATTGCGCAAACAGATGGCGTCGTCGGGACGGGATCACGGAATTTCGGTTACATTCCCTTCACCCAGGCTGTGTACGGACAACGCGGCGATGATCGCTTCGGCAGGTGCTTATCATCTGGCCAGGGGGGAGCGCTCCGGCCTGGATCTGAATGCGGTTCCCCGAATGGAACTTCCCGGTCTTGTGCTGAAAAATACCCCTTGAAATTCAGGTTACACCCTCATGCCACAATTTTCAGAATTCGATCTGAGTCTGAGCGACGGCTTGCTGCTGGCCCTGCTGGTGCCCGCAGGGCTGTATCTGGCCTACCAGGTTTACCTGCCTGGGCGAGACAAAACAGCAAAACTGCTGATGGCGATGCGGGCAGTTGCCCTGTTGCTTCTGATCCTGTTGATCATGGAGCCTATTTTAGCGGTGACTGTTCGTAATCAGCGCAAGCCCCTGCTGGCCTTGCTGGTGGACGACAGTGAGAGTATGCAGGTTACGCAGCAGGGGGCCGCGCGAAAAAATGAGGCGCTGGCAGTTCTGAATGACCCGGCCTTCGACGGGGTACGCGACAGTGCCAGGGTGTCTCTGTATCGATTTTCGGAGATTCTGCTGCCGATGGGTTCTGAAGGTGTAGATTCGCTGAAATGGGATGGCCGGGCCACAGATATTGCGGGTGCGCTCGATGTACTTCGAGAGGTGACGTCGGATGAAGGGCTGGTCGCTGCCGTTCTGGTTACGGACGGCGGTCATAATCTGGGCGGCAGACCCGAACGCGCAGCCAGGGACCTCGGCGTGCCGATTGTGGTAGTGGGGGTGGGAAAGGAAGCGCCCCCCAAAGATCTGGCAGTGGTTACCGGGGTGATCGACCCATTGGGGTATGTGGGGCGAGAGATCAGGATCACCGTGGGGATCAAGTCCAGCGGATTTGACGGAGCGGCGGACCAGATCGTTGTGGCATCAGAGGGTAGAAAAGTGGCTGCCGAGAAGGTGAATCTCCTGGACGGCGAGCAGAGCGCTACATTTGCAGTTGTGCCGGAACACGCAGGCAGACACGTGTTCAAGGTTTCTGTGGGTCCCCGGGAAGGCGAACAGTCCACCGCCAACAATGCGATGGTACTCTCCACTCAAATTCTGGACAGCCGACTTCGTGTGCTCCTGGTGTCGGGTGCAGCCAGTCCGGACCTCGCTTATTTACGGCGACTGCTCGAGGCAGACGAGAATTTGGAACTGGAGGTCGAGGTTGCCGTGCGGCGGGGAGAATGGGCCTATCGGATGCAGGAAAGCCTCGGCAACCCCAAGGCGTATGATCTGGTGGTTCTGGCCGATCTGCCTGCCAGTAATATTGCAGGTGTTG
Source organism: Latescibacteria bacterium UBA2968 (assembly GCA_963694355.1). Classification (GTDB taxonomy): domain Bacteria; phylum Latescibacterota; class UBA2968; order UBA2968. The sequence continues at coordinate 6,813 of CAVOEZ010000160.1, forward strand.
CTGAACAGGGTCTGGTGGAATATGTGAATTCTGGGGGCGCTCTTATGGTTATTGGTGGAGAAGATGCGCTGAACAGCGGCTACGCCGCATCTCCCCTGGCGGCGATTCTTCCGATCGTTCTGCTGGACAAGAAGAGTACTTACACAGTGGAACCCTTTCAGGTGGAGCTGCCTCGAGAGGCTACGCTTCACCCGATATTACGGATTACTGATGACCCGCTGGCCGATCGTGTCGAGTGGGCAGAACTGCCCCCGCTTCTGGCGTTCAATGCCACGGCCGGGCTCCAACCTGGCGCAACCGTGTTGTGGTCCCACCCGGTTGAGCGCATCGGTAAAAGGAAGATGCCGCTCGCAGCGATCGGGAGATCCGGATCTGGAAAGTCGATGGTGGTGGCCGCCCGAACTTTCTGGCGTTTCGGGCCAATGATGCGTGGTATCGGAAAAACCGACGCCGCCTCGCAAGCCTTCTGGAAGCACGTGGTCAAGTGGCTGGTTACCGAGGAGGGTGTGGATCGTGTTCAGGTGGTGGTGGACAAACCTGCCTATAGAAGTGGTGAGGCCATCGTGTTCCAGGCGCGTGTGCTGGATGAATTGCTGAGTCCGCTCGAGGGCGCTCGCGTGTCCGTTTCCGTGGCGGACAGTGCGGGTCTTCGCCGGGTCATTTTGAAAGATCGCGGGGCGGGAAGATACAGCGGCCAGATGAAGGCGGGCGCACAGGGCGATTACCGGTTTACCGTGAGCGCGGAACGGGGTGGCGAGGAACTCGGAAAAGGATCCGGAGAGTTCACGGTGGGTCGCTACAGTCTGGAGTATGAAGATGTCCGGATGAATGCTGAGCTGTTACGGAAGATCGCCACACAGAGCGGGGGGCAGTTCATTCGAGGAGAGACATTGCCCGCTGCGCTAGATACGCTGGTTTTTTCGCCACAGCCGACTACAGTCCATTACAGGAGCAGATTGTGGGGCAGGTCCTGGCCAATGTTTGTCCTGGTCGCGTTGCTTGCCGCAGAATGGACATTGCGACGACGTCGGGGGATGGTATGACACGCGGTTTGGTAGGCGCGGCTCTGATCCTGATCCTCCATACCCACGTGGACGCGAGGGTGGTGATTTCAGAGGTAATGTTCGACCCCGAAGGAAGTGAGTTCTATGATGAGTTTGTCGAGCTTCAGAAC
>CAVOEZ010000161.1:0-7982 GCA_963694355.1 Latescibacteria bacterium UBA2968
TCTGTTCAGTTTAATGAGCGCCATCGCCAGGTTGAACTGGGCATCTACAAGGCCTGGTCTTCGCCTGACGGCTTCTTGCAGATACCGAACGGCTTCTTCATATCTGTGCAGACTGTGGCAGGCAGCGCCAAGATTCATATAGGCCAACCCATCTGCCAGCTCCGGGTTGATTTCGAGCATCTTTTCTATGCTTTCTATCGCCTTCTGGTACTCCCCAATACGGTGGTACGCCGCGCCCAGATTAGCATAGGCACTTCCATAACCTGGATCCAGTGCGATCGCCTTTTCCAGGTGCTCAATGGCTTTTCTGTGCTCGCCCAGACCATAGTATGCGGCACCCAGATTGGACCGGGATCCAGCCGCGTTGGGGTTTAGTTCAATGGATTTCTCAAGAAAATACACGGCCTTCCCGAAATCTCCGAGACCGTGATAGGCCGTACCCAGATTCGAGTAGGAATCGGAAAGATCGGGCTTCAACTCTATCGCTTTTTGCAGGTATTTGATACCGCTCTCATAGTCATCGAGATCGCAAAACGTATTGCCAACGGAGATCCAGTGTCGGGGGTTGTCAGGGTTGGCTGCCAGAGCGTTCTGGTAGGACCTCAAGCTTGCCTCGGTCTGCCCTCGCAGCCGGTAGTAGGTACCCAGGGTCTCCCACCCATATGAGCCGGCGTGTTTCGACAACACACTGCTTTCCATCATACTCACGAATCTCGACTCTGCGATCCTCCCCTGTGTGTTTATCCCAACCCAGAGCATCGTATGCAATGCCGCGGTTCCACATACCACCAAGGCCGTTCGGATCAGAATCCTTTGGTCCTTAATCTCACCGACCAATCGGTAAGCCACATAAACTGACAGCGGAATGGCGGGCAAACTCAGCACATCCCAGTCTCTGAACGCGCCAATCTCAGGATTGGCCAGGAAGACAAGCAGCAACGGTAGGGCGACAGATGACAGTAAAAAGAAATGAACCGGGCTCCGATCCAACGACCGCCATCGGAGCAGAGCCAGACCCATAGCAGCGGCCGGTGCGGCCAAAACCAGTATGTTCAGCGTATCCAGGAAATGATGGGGGGACAGAAGTCTGTAGGGCTGATAGAAATCTGGCTCTGCGAACACACTAAGGAAGTGGGCCTTCCCCAGATTCGACACGTAGGACCACATATCGAAATCGATCAGGGTGAAACACCCGATGCTGACGAGAGGCACAACGAGCACGGACACCAGATTGACAACTCTGCCCCGTGTTTCCTTTCCCGCAATCAGTCCGAGTACAAGGAGGGAGGGCAGCAGCCCAACAGAAAAAAAGTGCAGCGGTATCAAAACGCCGAGGAGCGCCGCGCTGAATGCAACAGGCAAGCGTCCACGCAAGACCTGGAGTCCAGACAGCAGGAAAGCCAGCATCCCCGGGAGCAGGAGCGCATAGTTCTCAACGTATCCGAAAAACAACTGCATGAACCCGCCTGTAATCATCATGCCCACCACCAGGTTCTTCTGTCTCCTGGTTTCACCCATCACATCAGCCAGTTGGGGAACAAGCAGGAGATATATCCCGCCCGCCAGGTAACTGATCAGTCGGTAAGCACCTTCGGCCGATCCTCCCGCACCAGAGTCGTGAACCTTGCGGACAAGCCAGAAAGTGAGCGGCGCCCGATCGGCGCGCAGGGCATGATTCCAGACCGACTTTTCGAGTTCACGCAGATACAGATACCCGTCTCCAAGCAGATGGACCGAAGAACTCAGGCTCACGAAAAGCGAACAGCCTACCAGAACAAGGGCGTACCGGGACACATAGCGTAGTGGAGATGACCCCCACAGACTGAACCGTCCCTCTGCCCCATCGGAAAGAAACGATTCCCATGCCCTGGGGAATATTACCATCAGACCCAATACCAGAAAGATCAGCTGCACCGGTCCCGGGTAGGCATAAAGCAGATCCGCACCCCAGAGAAAATTCGGGTGCCAGATCGCAGACAAAAGGTGAACGCCCAGAAACAGTCCCGCCACGATGGTGGTCTTGAACATCATGCTATTTTATCATCCTTGTCATCTCGTTCACATCTGCTCCTTAGCCCAGATCTTCATGGAATCTGTAGCGGGATGTTTCGGATTCAGCTCCATCGCACGGTTGTAGTGCGGTTTCGCCTCGTGAATTCTCCCGCTTGCATGGTATATTCGGCCGAGACTGAAATGGGCATTGGCGTGCCCTGGATCGACAGACAGAGTCTCCTTATACTCCTGAATCGCCATCTCCGTCTTACCGATACTGACCGCTGCATTACCCAGATTGTAATGCGCCTGTGCAAAATCCGGTCTCGCCGCCAGCGCTGATCGATACGCTGCAATCGCGCTTTCAAAGGCCTGCTGCTTCAAATAGATATTCCCGGCATTATAATAGGCCTCTGCGAATCCCGGTCTCAACTTCACCGCACGGCTGTACTGCGTAAGGGCTGCCGCATCATTCCCTTTCTCGAGATACAGATTTCCCAGATTGTAATAGGCCTCAGCAAACGCGGGATTCAGCTCGATAGCGCGCTGGTAATGCGCAATGGCCTCTTCCGGATCCCCGAGCCGGAGATATTCGTTACCCAGCAAGTTGTAGACAAACGGATCCACCGAACCCGTATCCACAGACTTTCCATAGGCCAGGGTGGACACCTCTACCTGTCCGTCCTCCCGAAAAAGCGCTCCGAGCATCGCCCAATAGCGTGGGTTCGTCGGGTTGGCTTCAATGGCGTTCTGGTAAGCTGTAAGCGCCTCTGATCTGTCGTTCCCTTCGCGATAATAAATCCCTACTGTTTCCCAACCGTAAGCCCTTGCAGGAGCTGAGATTCCTCCTCGCTCTAACATGTCGGTAAAACGGGACACAGACCTTTCCTCATCCGTGTTCACACCGACCCAGAACACGGTGTGCAGCACAGCTACGCCGCAAATCAGAAAACCGACCTGTCCAAGCGCTCCGCGCGATCTTTCCTGTCTGCAGATCCAGTTTGCAGCCCACACGGTAAACGGCAAAGCGGCAACAGCCAGCGCATCCCAGTCCCGAAACGCTCCGATCTCGGGATTCAGCGTGAACGTAAACAGCAGTGGAACTCCGGCTGCCGTCATCAAGAACAGATCGATCGGCGTACATCTCCACGCAGCCCTTCGCAGCATCAGAACGGTCAACACGCCCGCTGGAGCAACAAGAAGCTGCTGGTTGGCAAAATTCAGAAGATGCAAACCAGAAAACATCCGGTAGGGATGAAGAGCATCCGTAACACCCCAAACGGGAAGAAAATGGACACCCTTCGAGGTAGCGACGTAGGACATCAGATCGAAACCGATCAATTGAAGGACCACCACCGCACAAAGGGGTGCAGCTGCGAGACCGATCAGATTCTGCTTCCGCATCCGCGTTTGCCAGGCCAGCACGGCCAGAGCGGGCAAGAATGACCAGAGTGAAAAATGCAGTGGAATGGAGCAGCCCAACACGGCGGAGGCTGGCCAGAGTGGAAAATCGCGATCGAGACATCGACAGCTGCAGTAGAGAAAGAGCAGCACCGCCGGGAGAATCAGCGCATAATTCTCAAAATAGCCGAAGAAGAGTTGAACGTATCCACCGGTCAACAGAAATCCCAGAGTAATCAGTCTCGTATTGCTGTCCCGTCCGAAAACCTTCGCTGCAGGAATACTGAGTGCCAGGAAGGCCATACCTCCGGCATAACTGAAAATCTGGTAGGTCAATTCGGCGGACGGACCCAGAGAGTGGATGAACCGTATCAGCCAGAATGTCAACGGGGCATTGTCTACTCTGGACCAATGTTCGACCGAATCCAGTTCGGTCAAATAGAGTCTGCCGTCACCAAGCAAGGAAGTGGATGCCCGGAACAGAATGAACAGCCCTGTGCCGCCGAGCACCAGGCCAAGGTGAGCTGTTGTTCCAGCGTAAGGCCACCGCCAAAATCTGTCCAGGAGATCTGCAAAGAAGTCTCCGAGATATTCTCTCACCTGGCGAATCAGGAGGAGGGCACTCACAATCATGAAGGAGGCCCTGGCCAATGGCCCGAAATAAACCAGGAAATCCGCACCCCAAAAGGGAAAGGGCCTCCAGTAGGTCAGTATCACATGGAGGCCGAGAAACATACCGGCGGCAAGTGTTGCACGCATTGGAATCATAACCACATCCGGATCCTGCGCATCTTCAAGAATACCCCCCGGGCTACAGCAATACCCTTGGAAAGGACTTCACCCATCGGTCCTGGTGGTGAGGAATCCCATTCACCTTGATATCCAGATCGATCGTGAGATGAAAAGCCTCCTTCGTACTCCTCAAATTACACACCGCGTCCACCGTGGTCTCCCCATCCGTCCGTACGATCCTCCTCAAATGTTTCCCGATTGCGACCACATCGGATGGATCCTGATTGCTTGCCCAGATCTCCAGGTCCCGCACATTGGTCACCTCCATATTGTCGCTCACACGGGCAGTCCCTTCCGTCAGCGTCTTCAGCCCGACCCGATCGCCCATGAGATCCTCAACGATTTGCCAGACGGGTTTATCGGGAGACAGTCGGTAGAGCTCCACACTGTTTGAGGACGGTGGAAAGGAGACCTGATCACGCACCTCATTCACAGGCACGAGCGGCAGAATCACACAGGAGGATTGATTCTTGTTCCTGTAGATCCGGTTGACCCCATTGTGAGGCGTAGGCCACAGATTCGGAAAATCCGCACTCGAAATGGACAGCCGGATCTGGTGACCCGCTTCGAAACGCCACGCCGTGCAATCCAGATCGAACACCAGCTCGTAGATCTCCCCTGCCTCGAGCGGCTCAGGATCTGTCAGTGAATCTCTCCGTGTCCCATTCAGAACCCCACTGCAAACCAGTGCGCTGGATCCGTCAGGCGCCACATCGCTCAACCGCCCCACGAAAGCCATAACAGGGGCCGTAGAACTCACGTGCAGAATCACCTTCGGCATCCCCAGGATCTCCACAGGAATATCCAGAATCTCTGTAGAAAAATTCACACTGTGGATCTCGTCGGAACGCTGATCACCCGGTAAGCCGAATGGAACACCTCCGGACCATAGCCCCCCGCGTATACCCACCGTGGGCCGATAGGTGTATGTCTCGTATCCCCCTTCGGATCTAGATTTCGAGCCGCCCAGTTTCCCCTCGGGTGACAGATACAGTCGGCGCTGGCTGCTGTCCGCCACGGGAAAATCGACCTCCGTTCTCCAGTACCCGGTCGTATTCAGACGATAAGGATCTGGCCGATCATATCCCTGCATATAAACGCAAACGGGGGGCTCGTCCATCACACCGTTCTCTTCACCTTTCAGCCAGTAATCGCACCATCTCAGCACCTCCTGAAGATAGTCCACTCTCGGCCCCGGTATGGCAGATTCGGGTCGGGTATGATTCCAGGGACCCACCCATACCTTCTTCGGTACCTTCAGGTGCTCGAAGGTTCGCAAGGGGGGGTTCGGATACCCGTCGCGCCAGCCGCCGATCATAAACACCGAACACTTGATGCTGTCGTACCGGTCTCGAATGCTCCCAGGGCGCCAGTACTCCCCGTCCGTTTGATTGGCCAGCCACGTGAGCAGGTAGGGAATGTTGTGCGCCAGATGCTGCTCCCAGATCTCTCCCCATTTCTCCCCGCTGTATTCGGGATAGGGTGGCATGGCATTCATGCCGATCATCGATGCGCCGTAGGAACCTACATCGTAATAACAGCGCCAGCATCCCCCCCGATAATGACAGTCGTCCGTATACCGGTCATCGGTAAAATAGACGGGAATAATCGTTGTCAAATGCTCCGGATGATGCGCCGCCACCTGCACGGCGGTAAAACCGCCATAGGACGCGCCGAACATCGCCGTTTTGCCTGATGACCAGGATTGTCGCGCAATCCATTCGATCGCTTCCACGCAGTCCTGTTGCTCTCTCTGCGCGTATTCGTCCGTATTGATACCCTCGCTGCTTCCACTTCCTCTACAATCGATCCGTGCGCCAATGAAACCTTTTTGTGCGAACAGGTTATGGTAGCCTGAGTACGGAAGAGAATCGTCCTTCCGGTAGGGAATGTATTCAAGGATCAGAGGGAGGGGCTGCTGTGCCCAGTCTTCCGAATCGGGAACATGCATATCCATCGCGATATGCACTCCGTCCGACATCGGAATCATCAAATTCTTGATGAACCTGACCCCATCTTTTGGTGGAAACTCAACAGGCATATTTCCAATCTCCTCGCGTGCTGTACTCACAGACAAACCGCTCACAACACATGGCGGTCCGAAGGGACATAATCGCTGTTCAACGGATCCCAGCGCTCACCACAGATCTCACTAATAACGGTCCACTCGCCTGACGTCAGATTACCCTGGTGGTGGTATAGAAAACGCTGCAGGCCCGCTTCTTGAGCGTTCTCCAGAAGCAGCCGCAAATGGCCTGCACTCATAGGATCGCCATCGTGGGGAGAACGCCCTGCCTCCAACCAGGGCACAATGCGGTCGGAATCATTCACCACAGCCAGTGCCCGCCTCGTCTCCTCCTGTGCGACATCCTCAAAGAACTCGGGCGTCAGTGCCGACTCCAGATCCGAACGGCTCTTGATCCCTGGCAGGTTCAACCCGAAAAGCGATTCGACCACCTTTAGCGCGCGCTCGTCGCCAAGACCTTCGTTCCAGGATACCAGAGTCTCTACATACCGACATACCGTACCGACCAGACCGTCGAACCCTCTGTGCCAGAAATAGTGCTTTGGCAGCAAAACATCCATGAATTTTGCAAGTGCTTCGAAGTCATACCCGCAAAGTGGGGCGAAGGCAGCAGATCGAGGACCAACACCCAGTTTAATGGGTCGGGACATGCCTGATGCTACATCCTCTCTCACAGCTTTGAAAAAGGAGGTGAGCGCCTCCACGCGAAACCGGAACCAGGCAGTCAGATCGGGATCACTGCCGAACAATTGGGTCGAACCCACGAAACCGCCGCCGGCGTGCAGCTTCACGCGTGAGGGGGTCAGCGAGTGGAGCGTATCGAACAACCGATCCTTTGCAGCCACCAGCGCATCGTAGTCGTATCCCAGTGCCCGGCACGCAGGCACAATGGTATCCGGGAGATCGTTGAAGATATAGGACCTGGATCCCATATGGTTCGGGTCTATCTCATACCCCCACTCGGGCCCATCCATAATACCGCCGTCCACCATGGGAAACTGCTCGAACGTATCCACCATCCGCGCGCAAATGGCCAGTCGGGTCTCTTCATCAGCCAGCATGTGTCCATCGCCTCCTGGACCCATCCCCGTATGCGGCTGAAAAATCCACACGGTCCAGCCCCTGTCCTTGGCCGCCTGAAACGTCTTCTCCAGCAAAGCACGGCGATCCCCCGGCACGGCAACGGTTTCCGGTGCTTTGACGCCGAACCGTCGATACACCTCAGGGTTGGGTATGAAAGCTGGAATCGGGGCGGTACCCTTTTCCCTGGACCGTACGCCAGGCAGCAAATCTGCCGCGTTGAAAACGGGTGGTCCCATCACCAGACCATCCACACCCCCCGCCTCCCATGCAGGAAACAGCCTTTCGTGATGATCCATCACGCCTTCCAGATCCCGCATCACATCCATCCAGAGTTTCAAACGCTGCCTCCCGGGAATTCCTTTGTGAGCACCTTATTATCCAGAAGTTAAGTAAATCTGATGTGATCCCTATTGCAAGCCCTTTCCGTTCACGGAACGCGCGACCGAACCGAATCACTTGCCCTGGTCCACGCCCGTGTCCGGATTTACCATCGCTAAACCATCCAGCGATCTCGCGACTGACGCAAACCTGAATGCGGCCGCAGTTCCCTGGCAATTGTGGGTCGTGGCGGAATAGGAATTGATGCCGGTTTCTCATCAACCTATATTTGGACCTCTGGTTCGTTGATGAACTTTCTGACCTTTAATCCAAAAGAACACCCATGTCCGAAAACTATCCCTTTACCAGG
>CAVOEZ010000162.1:0-7946 GCA_963694355.1 Latescibacteria bacterium UBA2968
GTCGGATTCAGAGATGCCCGCCATAGCCAAAGGCGAGGCTTCCGACGGTGTAAGTCTGGTGACACAGGGTACTGATGCAGGACAACTGGTCAGGACCACGGATCATCAGCTCGTTGGACCTGTGGATGTGATGTTTCCCGTACTTCACGGTACATATGGTGAAGATGGAACGGTTCAAGGTCTGCTGAAGCTCGCGAATATTCCCTTTGTAGGTGCAGGGGTTCTGGGATCCGCTGTGGGCATGGACAAAGATGTGATGAAGAGGCTGCTACGCGATGCCGGTATTCCGGGGCCGGATTTTCTCTCCTTTCACAGGAACAGAGAGGTTCCCTATTCGGACGTCGTCAGCAAGCTTGGTACTCCATTTTTCGTCAAGCCCGCCAATCTTGGGTCCTCAGTGGGCGTGAGCCGGGTGAAGGATGAGAAGGAATATGTAGATGCATTGGCCGAAGCCTTCCGGTATGACCACAAGGTGATCATTGAAGAGAATATTGAGGGAAGGGAAGTGGAGTGCTCCGTTCTTGGAAATGAGGACCCTGTTGCTTCTACGATTGGAGAAGTGATCCTTCAGCAAGACTTTTATTCTTATCAGGAGAAGTATCTGGATGACTCTGGAGCGATTCTGGAGATTCCGGCGAAGCTGCCTACGAAAACCGTCAAGAAGGTACAGGATCTGGCCATCAAGGCATTTCAGGTGCTTTGCTGCGAGGGTATGGCGCGAGCTGATTTTTTCATACGAGGCGAGGACGAGGTACTGGTCAACGAAATCAATACGATACCGGGATTTACAAAGATCAGCATGTATCCCAAGCTGTGGGAGGCAAGTGGACTTTCTTATGGTGATCTGATCGACAAGTTGATTCAGCTGGCATTGGAACGACACAGGTCAGAGCAAAAACTCGAAACGTCACTCAAATAGGACAGAAATGTCGGGGTAGGTGAATGGGCATTCAGTTTTACAACACATTATCGAGAACGAAGGAACCCTTCAAGGAGATCGACGAAGGGAAGGTGACCTTCTACAGTTGCGGACCGACGGTTCATGACTACGCCCACATAGGAAATTTCAAAACGTTTATCGTGTATGACCTGATCAAGCGATACCTGATCTATCGCGAATACCAGGTGAGTCACGTTATGAATATTACCGATGTGGAGGACAAGATCATCCGCAAGCTTTCCGAACAAGGACAGGACCTGGCGGCGTTCACGTCACGGTATTCGGAGATCTTCTTCCAAGAGATGGCATTGTTGAATATTCTGCCTGCGGACCAATACCCCAAGGCGACCGATCACGTTTCCGAGATGGTGGAAATGATTCACCGGATGGTCGAGGATGGATTTGCGTACAAAAGAGATGGGTCTGTCTATTTCTCGATCAGCAAGTTCCCTTCGTACGGCGAACTTGCGCGACTCGATTTTGCGGGCATGCAGGAAGGTGCAAGCGGGACAGATCTGGACGAGTATGAAAAGGAGGACGCCAGGGACTTCGTGCTATGGAAGGCGTGGAAGGAGGAGGATGGCGAAGTATTCTGGGAGTCTGATTTCGGGAAAGGTAGACCCGGTTGGCACATGGAGTGCTCCTGCATGGCCATGAAGTATCTGGGTGAAACGGTGGACATCCACGCGGGGGCCGTGGACCTGATCTTTCCACATCACCAGAATGAGATTGCTCAGAGCGAAGCATTGACCGGAAAAAAATTCGTAAACTACTGGCTGCACGGTGCTCACATTAATGTGGACGACACAAAGATGTCCAAGAGTCTTGGGAATTTCCTGACCATTAGCGATGTCGCAAAGACCCCGGATGATGCCAGAGCGTTTCGGTATCTCGTGATTTCATCTCATTACAGAACGGCCTTTAATTTCTCAAAAGAGGCGCTGGATGGTGCGAGAAATACGATGCGCCACCTCAACAATTTCAAGAGGAGATTGAGCGAGGTCGAAGTGAAGGATGGAGGTGCGGATCTTGGGGCCCTTGTGACCGCTGCCCGGGATGGGTTCGTGACTCACATGGATGACGATCTGAACAGCCCCCGCGCGATGGCGAGTGTTTTTGATATGGTGAGTGCGGTGGAGGGTCTGCTGGGCGAACACAACGTAGACCGGGCCGGGGCAGAACAGGTGGAAGACTTCCTGAACGAGATCGACCAGGTTCTCGGCATTTTTTATGGGGTTCCCGGGGAAGAAGAGGCCTCCTCGCTGACAGATGAACTGCAGGCACTTGTGGAGGAACGACAGACCGCCCGGAAGGAGAAGAACTGGGCAAGGGCGGATGAGATTCGAGATTTGTTCCTGGAGCGCGGATTCGTTTTGGAGGACACCCCGGATGGAACGGTCTGGAAACCGGCGTAGGTAGAGGGTTTTTGCTTTTTTGTTTGCGCCCAAAAGGACTCTTTGGTATTATTCTCAATCGCTAAATTAACCATCCGTTAGACAAAAAGTTAGATTGACACGCCGCCTTAGCTCAGCTGGTAGAGCAACGGATTTGTAATCCGTAGGTCGGGGGTTCAAGTCCCCTGGGCGGCTCCAAATATATTTTTGTAAATAAACAACAACAGCAGCCTCTAATTCGGGGCTGCTGTTGTTGTAGTGTCCAAATTTCAAAATCTTTTATCGGGCATCATCGGTTGAATTGACAGGAATTACTATTTTGAAGGTGGTGCCTTCGTCAACGACGCTCTCCACCTCTACTTTTCCACCGTACGACTGGAGAATCTGCTGCACCATGTATAATCCCAACCCCGTCCCAACCGGTCCATCCCCTTCCGCCTCGGGTGACTTGGTTGTGAAGAAAGGCTCAAACAAGTGGGGAAGCACATCCTCTGGAATCCCGTATCCTGTGTCAGTAACCTCTACGGTTACCTGGTCTGCATCGGACGATGTAACCACGGTTAATAGCTTTGTTTCCTGTTCCAGCATGGCGTCCACCGAATTGCGCAGAAGGTTGCCGAACACTTGCGAAAACTCAGTGTAGGCTCCCTGTACCGGTTGCAGTTCCGCAGCCAGCCGAATGTCCTGTTTGACCTTGGTCTTGAACGTCGTGTCTGCCTGTAAGAATTCCAGCTCGTGCTCCAGCAAGACATTCAGGTCCACTGATTCGGTAGTCTTCTTCTGCCTGCTTTTGGCAAGGATATTTTCGATCATCTCGGACATTTGTTGTGCCGAGGAAACGATCTGATCGACTTCCCACAGGTCAGGATTCTTGATTTTCAGAATTTCGGCAAATCCCATGACGCCCGTCAGGGGGTTCTTGAGATTGTGAACAATCCCGGCTGTCACGGTTCCAACCGCTGCCATCCGCTCAGCCTGGATCAGCTGGCGTTCAAACCCTCTGCGTTCTTCCTCGGTCTTTTTAAGTTCGGTGATGTCCATGCCGTAAACGTGCACCGATCCAGCGGCTGAGATTGGATGATAGGACCAAGAGAACATCCGCTCTCCAACCATGACATCCACGTGAATCCGGCTTTCGCCACTCTCCAAAGAAGACCGAACGATTCGCTCATGTTCTACAGGCAAGAAGTCTGCCGCCACCTTTATTCCCAACTGCCTAAGGACATGTCTGGCAGCCGGATTGACGTAGGTGACCTCGCCCGTGGAGTTGGACTCGAGAATCAGACCCGGGTTCTCCCGCGGGAAAGCCGCAAGATGCACATTCTCCTCGTGAGTCTCCTGTATCCGGGAAGCCATGGTGTTAAAGGCCCGACCCAATACGGCGAACTCGCCGGCGAATTCCTCTGACGCGCGTACCGTCAGGTCCTCTGTCGAGAACCGCAAGGCGGTCATGGTCAGCGCCCTTACAGGTTGCAGCACCATTCGGGAAAGCCAGAACCCAATAGCCAGAGTAACAACCAGCAGTACCAGGGTTCCACCAATCAAGAATTCGATGCCCTTATCGATAGCCGCCCCGATCTCCTCAGCACCCCTAACCATCTCTGCCTGCTCTACGGTAGCCACCTTTCGCAGTTGCAAGGCGATCTCCACCTGGGTACTGCCCAAATCGTCGAGATGTGGTCTTATCGCTTCAGCAGTCATCCGATTGTCAGTCATCTGCAAACAGTCAACGGCTTGCCGTCGGAAAATTTCAATCAGTTCCCCGATCCTGTTGAAAGTCTCATCAGAGGCGCCCGTTCCGCGCAGTCGGGATAGGACAAATGCCTGCTCGGCCTCTGAGAGGGCCTCCAATGCCCCTGCCCTGTGGTCAGGTTGCCTGTAGGTACAGTAGAGATAAGTATTCTCCAATACCTCGTGAATGGCGTTTTCAACCTGCAAGGCGGATCTTGCGGCAGGGATGGCCTTGTCGAGGAGAAAGTGGGATACCTTGTCGACCGCAACCAGCCGAGAATATCCGAGGGTACCAACAATGGCAACACCTCCCCAGAACGCCAATACGTAAAGCAGGATCCTATACCTAAGGCTTCGCATTTGGGACTCCGACTAAATGAGCACGGTCATCTTTGGTATCGTGTTCCTTCCTGATTCGTAACGGAATATCAAGGGTTTCGGCCTTTCTAAATCGCATACCGCAGTATTTGGTTGTGCGTCTGCTACATCAAAAACTGAAGGAGGCCGTCAGCGCTGAGATACGCCTGCCGGAATTCTGGATGCTGACGCGCAACCTGGCTAAAGGGATGTTCTCCCAGATGTCCGCCTTTTTCGTGACGCCAACTAAAACGCCGACAGCAAGACCGAGCACTCCGCCCCCCAGTCCAAAAGCCGTAGCCTTTTCCTCTTTCGTCGCCGAAAGGAATTGGTTTGGGTCGTCATCTCCCGCGTAATAGCCACCGACCAGGCCAGCTGTGAACCCACAAAGCATTCCTATCACCGCACTCCGGCCGACCCGTCGTTTCCGCCTCGTGCTTACTTCGATTTTAGTCAAAGCGGCGATAGGAATGGACATCCGCCTGCCGCGTCTGACAATTCTTAATGTGTCGGAATCTACACTCTCAAGGGTACCGATCACATCGTCGTGTGTAAAGGATGGTGCTTTTACCCTTACCCTCGCTCCAGGGTTGATCTCTCCAGCACTAATGCCGGGTGGAAATGCAATCTGAAGGAGCAAAGTGGCCACGAGTGTTATGATTAACAGCTTCATAGGTTCCTCCTCTGCCTTCAAATATTAGTAAATAACAATAGCAAATTACTCTTCAGCTCTACCAGTACTCCTTCAACCTTTTCGTTTGCCAAAGTGGACGAACATGTAGTTGACTACCGACATCAATACGATTTGCCTCACCGCTACGGAGGGATGCTTTCAGGTGCAATGCGTCAGGACGCTTGTTCTTTCATCCAGGAGAGATATCGGCTCGCGTATTTGTCGAGATTTGTCATCGCTCCACCGCCCCGGACAGGGGAACACATTTCGTAGGTGGCGATTCCGTCGAAGCCGCCTTCACGGAGCCCGGCGAAGAATCCCGAATAATCTATGAAGCCATCTCCGAAAGGTACCGCACGTACCATATCGGGAGCAGCCTGCACATAGTTGACGAGGTCGGGCTGGTACTGGAATCTGGGTAGTCGAACGTAGTCGGCATTCGTTGTGATGGCTGCATAGGGTGCCATCTTTTTTGCCGCCTCGTGGATTTCCTCCCCCCGAAGCGCGGGAGACCACGCGTCGAATCCGAGTTTGCAGTTCGGACGGTCTATGTCGTTCAAGAGTTCGAGCAGGGAATCGCTGTGCACACCAATGTCGTGATGGTTCTGTATGGCGATGGTTACCCCGAGATCGGCGGCGCGGTCAGAGCATTCCCGAAGGCTCTCCACGGCACGACCCCAGACGGTTGCCACGGGGGCCATAGGGGATTCGTAGGCAGAGAACACCCTGACGACTCCTGCTCCTAATGCTGCGGCGATTCGGGAAAGGGACTCGACATAGGAAATCTGCATTTCCAGGATTGGAACCTCTGCGGCTGCCGCCCCTGAGAAGTCGGTATAACCTGCGATGCAACCGCAAGTTATGCCTTCACTGTCGAGTCGTGCCTTGACCTCTCCCAGCCGTTCGGGAGTTGCATCGAGTGGGGAGAGGTGAGGTCGCTTGCCTGCAATGGTGACTGAATCGTAGCCAAGCGCCGCGGCCTTACCGATGAAGTCCAGCAGGTCCAGCCGATCCTGCCCCCAGAATCCCGCATAGCTGATTGAGAAAAGGGACAATTCCATAGAGTTGGTTCTCCTTTGTTTACTGGTTGTATTCGTCCGCCAGGCGGGCGACCAATTCGCGGATCGTATTAAGGGTCAGACCATCGAATTCAGGTGATAAATCCCGCACCCCGATTGCCACTTCTCCTTTTGACTTAATCTGTTCGAGTTTCCGTGATCCTGCAAGCTTTTTGGTGAGCAGCGTGTCACCATCGGCATTGGTGATCGTGATTTCCAGGCCCGTTCTCAATCTCAAGATGTCTTTGAACTCTCCCGTTTTTCTTTGCACGTCCGCGAGGCCCAGACGGCCGTGAATCAGAATTTCAGGACTTTGTTCGCCCTGATAAATGACTTCGCCCTGATCACGCGCCTCGAATTCACCGGATGTAAGCGCGATTTCTGCGGTTTCCGCGTCACCTTCCCTGAAGTCGGGTGGGAGCAGTTTGAATTTTCCGGTAGAGAGCAGGGCGGTATGCAGCCATTCGGTGAGTCTCCCCGGTGAGAAGATGTACTCTGGAGATACTTTTTTTCCTTTCACGTGCCACCCGGACACCTGACTGAGGGGGCCTGAAATGGCGCCCGTGCGCTTTCCGTGGGCGATCAAGCGATCTCCGGCTCTCGTCTCCGTTTCGCCATCCGAGACGAGGACTTTCGTTTGGAAGGTCCGTATATCCGTTTCGTTGATCAGTCTAACGATTCCATAGGATTTCCACAGAGGCCCGAGGTCTTCACCATTTACACCCGTTACTCTGCGAATTTCTTGCATTATGTTGAATAGCTCGCCACGTTTTGCAGAGTCGTCAGAGAATCGGCTCCTGAGATTTCCGTTCGTATCCAAGGAAAGTGTTCCCATCGAAACCGTTGGTCGGTAATGCTCTCCAATTTTCTGTGAGGCTTCACGGATGACCGTTTTGCATAGCTCCCTGAATGAGGCCTCAAGATTCAGATCCCTGTAGGTCTTTCCACCTTCACGGACGATTTTCTCGACTTTTGTGCCTGAATGGTGATGTGCGTACAGGAAATCCCTGGTTGTTCTGTCGTAGAATTCGACAGAGATGCCCACGGTGAGGATCTTGTTCTCGGCGCCCGGTGTGAGAAAGGTCTGTATATCGGCGTAGGTGAGCACTCCATTAACCATCACATCCGGGAATGCACGCCTGCCCACCATCGCGGATTGTGAAACACTACCAAATATTGAGTAGGACATCTGGGCATTCCATATTGCCTCCTGTATTTCCACACTGCCGGAACTGTCGAGCCTGGCAAGCAAAGGGGCCAGCATGAACAGGTCGGAATTCCTGGAGAGGCCATCGTGCAGCCACTGGCCCATGTCCTGGGCGTCCACTTTGAATTCTTTCGGCAGATTTTCGGGGGAGGCAGAGTTGAATCCGGCCACGATGTATCTGGTCTGACTCTTCTGACTGTTCAGCCGATTGATTCCATAGCTTCTTACCTTCCAGCCAGAGCGTATCGTTCCGGATTGCAGGATGACGACTTTGGCAAGAGACAGCTTCTCCTGGGGGGAATTCGTTTTGATCATTCCTGAAGGCGGTCGAGAAGCATCCTCGAACAGATACATGGTCAAACCCTGATAGACGCCGATGTTTCTGCCTATGTCGAGTACGACTGTTGTGCTGTCGAGGACATCAACCACATGACCTTCGAGAACTCCCGGTTGGTAATCTTCACCGATTCGTTGAACAATCCCCTCAACTGTAGCCTTGAAGCAAGTCTCGAACAGATCCCGCATTTCCAGCTCATCAAGTTGCTGCCCATTCGGCATTTCCTTAAATGACTGGCCGGTCAAACTT
>CAVOEZ010000163.1:0-7923 GCA_963694355.1 Latescibacteria bacterium UBA2968
CCTTCAATTCATTCACAGTTTGCTCGATGTCATCGCAGTAGAAAGAAATCGCGTGTGTGCCGGATGTGGCGCCCTGCTGGCCGGTCTCGTCTGCGGGATGACACCCCATGTCCGCCTCGGGCATGTCAAAAATCAGCCATCCGTCTCCCACATCTGTGTAGGGGAAATCCAGTTTATCCCTGAGGAATGCCCGCAGCTCCTCCGCTTCCGATGTGTAGAACATGGTATGCACACCTTTGATCATTTTTCTTCTCCCCTATAAGATGACCTGGTCTTGATTCTGGAGACCGACTCCGTGCCTTTCCACTTGGTGCCCGCAGTGGACGCCTATTCCCACCTCCGCGGATCGATCGCCTTCGCATCCTTTTCCATGTTTTTCGGTTTGTGCGCCTGATCCCAGGCCAAACCTGTTGTGTTGGGGCTTTGTAGATACGGCTTCGCGGACACCGGGGCGTTTGCGACGAGTTCAGGGTCCCACTCGTCCATTGGCTGAATGGGTCCGGCCCAGGCCGGGCGATAGCCCAACTGGACAAGTGTTCGCTGAGTATCCGCTTTGTTGGAGTGGGTGCCGTGGAACAGGTTGATGGGGATGATGACTGCGGTGCCGGCCTTTGGGCAGAGCGTGATCTCGCCGGGGTGGGATTCATATCGGATGTAGGGATTGCCTTCAGCGTGGTACGAAAGATGAGACCTGGGGATGAGACGGAATGGTGCTCTTTCCGGAGTCAAATCATCGAGGTAGTAAAGAACGCGGAGCAGGCGCGGTGAACTGCCTTCAAATCCGAAGATGGATGAGCCGAAGGGCTGTCCGTCCGTGTGGAGAGAGATGGGCGGCGATCCGGCCAGAGTCCGGGAGAACAGGCCCCGGGTGAACACAACGTCGGCTCCCATCAAGACTTTCAGGAAGTCGGTAACGGGAGGGTTGGCGATCAGTTCGAGGATTGCGCGACTCATCCACTGGGGCTCCAGGCAGTAAGTCTGAGCATCGCTGTAATCTTTGACCATCATCTCAGCGTCAGCCATTTCCTCATGGATCCGGTCCATTTGATCCTGGCTGAGTACGTTGGGGAGGACAACGAATCCCTCTACCTCGAGGTGCCGAATCTTTTGACCCAGACTGAACGTGCTGAAATCGGTTTCATCGACATTCATAAAGTCGATGTCGGGATGTTCGATCGTATTCGCCATCAATCATCTCCATATCTATACGGGCAAAATCCTGCCTGCCCATTGTCGTTGGATTGCTTACGATTGAGAAAAGTCTCGGGGATAATTATGATCAGTGATGGGTGAATAATCAACAGAATCAGCCAATTCCTCCAGGGATATGATCTTGTCCAGCAATCCCATTTCGTGAGCCACTCTCATCCCTGCCTTGTCAGCACAACATAACTCAAAGCCGTCACGTCGCTCCAACGCGAGTGCCAGTAAATCGCGCTCACCAGGGTCCAGCGAATCAGAGCCTGGGTATTCCAATCGGAATCTCGCAGCGAGTTCGGCGGAGACTGGCTCGACAGCTGCTCGGCCTATTTGTCCTGTAGTCACGAGAATGTATCCTCTAATGCCCGGATCTCCGCTCGACAATTCTGCCCGGCATTCCTCAGCTGTCACAACGGAACGCTGTCCGGAAATAGCGTTCCAGCTTTGTGTTCGAACGGCTTCGATCACGATCATCGTGTCCACAAGAACCACGGGCTTGGGCAAGCCATTTCACTCCTTCAGGCGTCAAACGAAGGCTCAAGGCCATATCCCTGGATCAGCAATGCCAGTTCCGAGATAGAGAGCTCAAGGAGCGATGCTGCTCTCCTCACCGAGAGATTGCCCTGGTCGAGGGCTGTGGCAATACGTGTAACGAATTGATGGCTGAACAGGAGAACTGTAGAGCTTTCCAGGTCTCGGCTTTGTGCGAGTCGCTGGTCATCAATCTCTCCCATCTGAGTCCGTGACAGGAGGTTGAGGTTATGGAGGCGCCACTTGAGTGCCATACCCGAAACACTGAGATCGGCAGCCACGGTTTTCATCCAATCGTGCAGGTCAATCAGCGGATCGCGTGCTTCCCAGAGGCTAATCACGTGCCTCGCTGGCATCAACAGCGCAGATGCGAAATTGTTGGCCAGTTGTTCGACTCTATTTCCTCTCCCATTGGCTTGATCCTCAACGGCCTCAACTCTCTCAGGAGGCATAGTGTGCCAGGTCAGGAGGTGAAATAGCTCGTGCGCAATGTCATAGTTGCGACGGCCTTCTGGCTCACGCCTGTTAATGAAAATCGTGTTCAACCGGGGTAGGTTGAGAGCTGCACCAGAAATCCCTTGAGGAGTATCTACATTCAAAATGAGAGCACACAACTGCTCCTCAATTCGAGTGCGAAGGGATTCCGCCGGTCTTTCGCCTAAATCCCACATCTGCCCTATACATTCGGCAGCAGCCTGGGCGTCCTCATAGCTGGCCTGACGGTTCAGAGGAAGGGTTGGCGCCAACCAACGTGGCTCCTGCCCTTCACGCTTCCCGAGTTCACGGTACGTGGCGATCCAGCATCCGGCCGTCTCCTCAAATTCAGTCAAAGTCTCTCGAGATATATTCGGCTCTGCCCTGAAGGAGAACTCACCTTCTCCGGCAAGGCGGAAGGAGTCCGTAAAGTAATCGAGGTTCACGCCCAGAACATCAATCGCTTTTAGCAGTTCCTCTGCTGTTAATCGACGTGCGCCGGATTCAATATTACCAAGTGTTTGGCGGTGCTCCAGGCCGAGCTTCTGGGCGAGGTCTTGCTGGGTAAGATGGGCCTTCTCCCGAGCAGCCCTTAGACGTAGCCCAATCTGTCTCGATTTCTCTGCTTTCATATTCATATATGTAATATAATAATGCATTCGTTAATTAGCAAGAATCCTTTTTTGGATGGGAATTACAGCTAACTCGTTGTTGGATGGCAACCGTATGGAGCGGGCAAGCGGCAGGAAGGTCAAGAAAGGAGCAACCGGTGCTGGAGGTGAAGGTGGCCATACGTCCTCAAGTGGCAGAAACGAATGTGAACCATGGCCACGAGGAAGGGCCAAGGACTCGACACGATGATCATTTACACAGTCTAAATTATCCCCTCCGAGAAACGTGATTCTAGCTCAGGTTTCAACAATTCTATAATGCGTGAGCACGAATGCGCTTCAGAAAGGGATCACCGTATCGCTCTTTCTTGACTTTTCCAACACCTGAGATTTTTCCCAGCGCTTCCAGGTCTGTTGGCCGTTTCCTTGACATGTCGATCAGTGTGGAGTCGTGAAAGATCCTGTATGCAGGGATGCCCTGTTTCCTGGCCAAATCGAGACGGGTGCTTCTGAGCGCTTCGAACAGTTTCTGCTCGCCTGGTGCGAGCATTCGATCTCGGGAACTGGGATTATGTATTGCCCTTCTCCGAGCAGGTTCCTTCTTGAGCATAATTTCCCTATCGCCACGCAGGATTTCACTGACGGACTTGCCGAGCTTGAGCGCGCCGTAAGCTTCCGTGTCCACTTTGATCACGTCTTGCGCAACGAGCTGACGCAGGATGCTGTGCCACCCGTCTGAACGGATATCGACACCAGAGCCGAATACACTGGTCGTTTCGTGTTGAAACCGGAGTACCTTCTTGGATTTTCGTCCAAGCAAGACGTCTATGATATGGCCCGCGCCGAATCGCTGACCGGTCCTCTGGACGCAGGATATCGCCAATTGAGCTGCAGCGGTTCCCTTCCACATTTCGACCGGGTCCAGGCAGTTGTCGCAATTGGGACATCCGTTGGGTGATTCCTGTCCGAAGTGGTTGAGGATCATTCGGCGACGACAGCGAGGCGTCTCACAGTATTTGACCATAGCAGTCAGTCTGTGTCTTTCCCGTCGGACGTGACTATCATCTCCCTCCGATTTCTTGATTATCCGCTCGAGGTTCACCACGTCGCTGAGACCGTAGGCCATCCAGGCGTCAGCCGGGAGCCCATCCCGACCGGCTCTCCCGGTTTCCTGGTAGTAGGCTTCAACACTCCTGGGCAGATCGAGATGTGCAACAAATCGCACATTGGCTTTGTCGATTCCCAATCCAAACGCGATGGTGGCCACCACGATTAATCCTTCCTCGTTCAGAAATCGATTCTGATTCGCTTCTCTCAAAGACGAGTTCAAGCCGGCGTGGTAGGGGATTGCTACGAAGCCCTGGTCAGTGAGCCACGTTGCGACTTTCTCCACCCGTTTCCGAGACAGGCAATACACGATTCCACAGTCGGAGGGATGTTCTTCCTTAAGGAATTGAAGCAACTGCATTTTCCAGTTCTTCTTCGGCACCACGGTGTATTTGATATTTGGACGATCGAAGCCGCTGACGAACAGATCTTCATTCCTGAAGAGGAGTCTTTCAAGGATCTCCTGACGTGTCGGTGCGTCGGCTGTGGCGGTCACCGCAACACAAGGCACCTGAGCGAATTTCTTCCTGAGCTCTGTAATTCTCAGATATTCCGGCCTGAAATCATGCCCCCACTGGGTTATGCAGTGCGCTTCATCCACGGCAAATAGAGCGATCTCGATTTTCTCCAGAGCATCCCGAAACGATTGCGTACCCAACCTCTCAGGTGACACGTAGAGCAAATCCAGAACGCCCGCCTCCATATCGCGCCTGACCACCCTCTGGACTTCCCTATCCTGTCCCGAGTGCAAAGCGGATGCTCGAATGCCGAGCTTCTGCAAGTGATGCACCTGGTCGTCCATCAACGAAATCAGCGGAGAGATCACAATACCAATCCCCTCCCGAACAAGCGATGGAATCTGATAACAGAGCGATTTCCCACCGCCAGTAGGCATCACCACAAACGCATCGTCACCATCGATAATCCGGTCAATTATCTCGCACTGTCGATCCCGAAATCCCTCAAATCCAAAAACTTCCCTAAGTGCTGTTTCCGGGTTCTTCATAGGTGTGGCTATATCATCTTGTTGCTTAATCGGTGTCAGCACTCTCTCCTCCTTAGATATCTGATCAAACCGGCCAAAAGCGAAGAAACCGTTTCTGACTGCTGGTATAGTTTTGAAAATCTATCCGATGGAATAAAATCTGCATCGACCGCAACGTATAGCACGGAACGTACTTCATCCAGGGAGCCTTTCGCGTAATTGAGGAATCTGAGAAAGTCTTTGTCTCCTTTCCGCCCAAATCCCTCAGCGATATTCGACATAGTAGAGACGGCAGCCCTTCTGATTTGATCTTGCATTGCAAAATCTTGACAGAAGCGGCCTGACCTGGTAACAAGGTATATCTCCCGGGTAAATTCTCGCGACTCCCTCCAACAAAGGAGTTCCTCAAATCGCTTAGCGCCAGCCATTTGGCCTCTCTCCGGACTCCGGACCCCGGACTTCGGACATTATTTTCATAACCATAAGTTCCTATCCAAACTCCGATACTGAATCGCCTCCCCCACGTGCTGCGCCTTGATATCCCCTTCCTCCTCCAGGTCGGCGATGGTTCTGCTCACTTTCAGGATTCGGTCATAGGCGCGTGCCGAGAGTCCGAGTTTGGTGATCGCCATTTTGAGCAGTTCCTCGCCCTTGCCGTCGATCCGACAGTAGTCACGAATTTCACGTGACCCCATGTGTGCATTGCAGAAGAGGTGTTTCTTTTCTCTGAACCGGTGGAGTTGAAGCTGCCGCGCGTTGTTGACGCGGGTACGGATGGTTTCGGAATTTTCACCTGTGGGTTCACTTGAGAGTTCTGCGTATTCAACGGAGGGGACTTCGATGTGAATGTCGATGCGATCCAGCAGAGGACCGGAGATGCGGGGTCATGTAGCGCTGGATGAGGGGTGGCGAGCAGGTGCATTCGTTCTTTGGATCTCCGAAGTAGCCGCAGGGACACGGGTTGAGCGCACAGGCGAGCATGAACTGGGCGGGATAGGTGAGGGAGGTCGCTGCACGGGCGATCGTGACAAAGCCATCTTCGATTGGCTGGCGCAGTACCTCGAGGACATTTTTCTTGAATTCCGGGAGTTCGTCGAGGAAGAGGACGCCGTGGTGGGCGAGAGAGACCTCTCCCGGGCGTGGATAGGGACCGCCTCCGATGAGTCCCGCATCCGAAATGGTGTGATGGGGTGAACGAAATGGGCGGACCGCTACAAGCGCAGTATTTGTCGGAAGGAGTCCGGAAACGGAATGGATTTTGGTGGCTTCCAGCGATTCATCCAGGGTGAGGTCGGGGAGTATGGTTGGGATTCGCCGGGTGAGCATCGTCTTGCCAGATCCCGGTGGTCCTATGAGGATGATGTTATGACCTCCACTTGCCGCGACCTCTAGGGCACGCTTTGCGTGTGCCTGTCCGCGCACGTCTCGGAAGTCGAGCTGGTAGTCTTGCGATTGACGAAAGACCTGGTCGACGTCGACTTGAGCGGGTGCGATGTCGCGATATCCTTCCAGGAACTCCAGCGCCTGGAGGAGATTTCTGACACCGTAGACCTGGAGGCCGCCTGCGATTGCGGCCTCAGTCGCGTTGCCCTCCGGGAGTATGATGCCTTTGAGGCCTGCGTGTCGTGCTTCCACGGCCATTGGCAGCACACCCCGCACGGGACGCACCTCTCCATCGAGTGAGAGTTCACCGAGTATGGCATAAGTTGAGAGGGTGCCTGGCGAGATATCCCCGGCTGCCGCCAGGATTCCGATCGCAATTGGCAGATCGAATCCGGATCCCTCTTTGCGGATGTCCGCAGGAGCCATGTTGACGGTGACCCGTCGATTCGGAAAGGTGCGCCCCGTATTACGGATAGCGGCTGTGACCCGATCCCTGCTCTCTTTGACCGCGTTATCGGGGAGACCGACGACTGAAAACGCGGGAAGTGAACGGTCCAGATCGGTTTCGATGTGTACGATGTAGGCGTCGATCCCAAGGGTTGCACAGCTGAGCACGCGAGACATCATGTGTCAGACCCTCGGGAGTATCAGGATTTCCGTGAACTGGAATTGGCGAGTAGATTCAGTGGCGAAAGTGCAATGAGTTGACTAACTTCGACCGGAGAAGATTGCAAAGGGTGTGCCAGATTGTGTCAGATCGAGACAAGTGACTGTTTGGCAGGGGATTATAGAGGTCAGCAGAAGGTCTGGTTGGAGCGGGCAGGCGGGAAGCGGGTTTCATTTAGATGATCTGGGGTGAACACAGTTTTCGATTTGTATGAGGGAGGCCGTGAGTATGCCACAGGAAGACTCGGCTCGGAATACGGGACGTCTATTGATTTTCATTCTGAGAAGCATGGGTGCAATATCGTTGACTGCAATAATTTTTGTTTTCGTTCCATACGCCTGGATGAATAGCATTCATCAGATGCTGGACCTGGGTGAACTTCCGAGTGAACCGATTGTCGGATACCTCGCCCGCTCGACTTCTGCCTTTTACGCACTTCTGGGTGGATTGCTAATCGTGCTTTCACTGGATGTGCGGCGGTGCAGAAATGTGCTCGAGTATTTGGGGCTTGCAATTTCAGCCTTTGGTTTGATGCTTGCATTCGTGGATTGGGTGGAGGGTCTGCCATTTTACTGGAAGGTTTGGGAAGGGCCTTTCGTGTTTGTTTTCGGAATCGTGCTGCTGATACTTACCCGTCGAATTCCACAGGATGAAGACCAATAGCGTAAGGGCGATGGCTGCAATCTCAAGGTTGTAGGGAAAGGACTGTATCATGAAGCAATCCACATTCATACGAATCCCGAAGACAAAGTTCGAGATCGGTGGCTTCTTCGGAGACTATCTCTATGGGATCACCGAACAATGGCTTTTGGTTGCGCCAAAGGCAAACCCGGGGATGCTCGAGATGTTCCGTGATCGGGATGCGTCTCCATTGCGAGATATGGTTCCATGGGCGGGCGAGTTTGCGGGAAAGTATCTGACTGGCGCCGTGCAGGTTCTCAGAATCAACAGAGATCCCAAACTGA
>CAVOEZ010000164.1:0-7914 GCA_963694355.1 Latescibacteria bacterium UBA2968
TCCCATGTTTATGGGAATCGACAAGGCCAGATTCAGACGACCCGTGGTCCCGGGAGATCAGCTTCGTCTGGAGGTGGAACTGCTGCAGATGCGCCGGAATGTGTGCAGGGTTTCAGGGAAAGCGTTCGTGGGAGAGGACCTGGCTGCGGAAGCTACAATCATGGCCACCCTGGTCGATCCCTAAGACTCGTTCAGACAGGAAATTACGAAGGCCCGCTCGTTTAAGAGCGGGCCTTTTTTGCAGTGTACCATGCAAGTGAATGCGAAGGATCAGGTCTCGTTTCTCTTCGAATCCAGTTCGCTGAGTCTGTGCTTCAGGTCTTCCTCGATGTCGAGCATGCGGTCGGGATCACCCACATAGTCTGAAGTTTTGACCTCCATTTTCTCCACCATCATCTGGAGACTCTGTAGAACTGCGGTTATTCTGGCGGTCTGCGTAAGTGTTACCCGGGTCAGATCCTGCTGGTGCTCGAGATTTCCGGGTTCCATTTCACATAACTGGGCCATGCCGGACATGGCCTGCGAGGCGTTGTTGAGGTGGTGGGAAAGTGTCACCAGCGTCTGACCGATGCCCCCCACTCGTGCGAGCAGCTTTTCTCTTTCCAGCACCTGTTTCTGGAGTGTCTGGATTCGAAGGTGCGCCTGAATCCTGGCCACAACCTCTTCGATCTTGAAGGGTTTTGTGATGTAGTCATTCGCACCTGCGTTCAGGCCCCTTACCCGGTCGTCTGTTTCATCGCTGGCCGTGAGCAGTAAAATGGGCAGTCCTTCCGTCAGGGGACTGCCGCGCAGGATTTCAAGGACCTCTATGCCATTCATTCCCGGCATCGAGAGATCGAGCAGAACGAGATCGGGGTTGTGGGCGGATACCTGATCCAGCGCCGCCTGTCCATCGGCCGCGGTAATCGTCTCGAATCCCAGAGGGCCCAGCTCCTCCTCCAGGTATTCTACATTGAACGGAAGGTCGTCAACAACGAGAATCTTGTGCATTCAGTCGGTCCTCAGTTCTGCCATCTGGACTTCAATGGACTCCCACTCTGAAAAGCAGGTCTCGATCTCCCTCTGGATCTCCTTCTTCGAATCATCCAGCCGCTTCAGTTCTTCCCAATCTGTTGTTAAGTCTTCTCTCTGCAACTCAGAATCCAGGCGGTGGACTTCTGATTCGAGGGACGAGATTGTTTCCTCGAGTTCCTGCATCCGCCGTTTCTGTCTTTCGGCCTCACGGGTGACCTGCTTCGACGCCTCGTAGGCCGATTTACGTTTCAGTTTTTTCTCATCGGCTGCGTCAGGTTCACGCACTGCAAGCTTTTGCTTGAGCAGGGCATCGTAATTTCCTTCCACCACTTTCCACCCGTCCAATTCGAGCACGAGAATCCGGTTTACCACTTTATTGAGAAAAAACCGGTCGTGCGAAACGACCACAAGCGTGCCCGAATACTGATCGAGAGCACTTTCCAGGACGGTTCTGCTGGAGATGTCCAGATGGTTCGTGGGTTCGTCCAGTACAAGCAGGTTCATGGGTTTTCGCATCAGTTTCGCGAGTGCCAGACGGCTCTGTTCCCCGCCGCTGAGTGTCTCTATCTTTTGGTCGATCTCGTCTCCTGAGAAGAGAAAGGCGCCCAGGAAATTCCTCATCTCACCCATGGGTGTGCCGGGTGTTACAGACCAGGCTTCTTCAAGTACGGTAAGATGGGGGTCCAGGTCCTGGCGGGTCTGGTCATAGTAGCCTGTACGGATGTTCGTTCCGAGGCGCACACTCCCGTGGTCCGGATGGACGGTGCCCAGAATTACATTGAGCAGCGTAGATTTACCACATCCATTGGGACCTACGATGCCAAGTCTTTCGTTTCTTCGCAGCTCCAGATCCAGATCCTGAAAGAGTGGTCGCTCGGGAAAAGCCTTGCTGACGCGGTCCAGTTCGAGAACCATATTCCCACCGCGGATATCCGTGCCAAAGCTCAGGTTCATGTGCCGTTCACGACCTACTCGATCAACGGCCTCGATTTTCTCCAGCGACTTCCTGCGACTCTTGGCCTGTTTCGTTTTTTGCCCGGCGAGGTTCTTTCTGATGAATGCTTCGGTCTTCTCTATATGGGCCTGTTGACTCTGGTAGGCCTTTTCCTGTTGGGATTGCCTTCTGGACTTTTCTTCGGTGTAGAAAGCAAACCCACCGGAATAGGATTCCAGCTTACCGGACTCCATTTCCAGAATGCGTTTGACGGCGCGATCGAGAAAATACCGATCGTGAGAAACAATGAGAAACGCACTGTTACAACTGGAGAGGAAGGCCTCCAGCCATTCGATACCGGACAGATCGAGGTGATTTGTGGGTTCGTCAAGCAGCAGTAGATCGGGTTCGCGGGCAAGGAGTTGTGCCAACGCCAGGCGGTTCTTTTGCCCGCCGCTCAACAGTTTGATTTTTTGATCCAGATCGACTTCCCTGAATCCCAGGCCGAAAAGAATGGCCTTAGCCCTGGCTTCAACTGCATACCCTCCCTGGGCTTCATACCGGTCTCGAATCCTGCCATACGTTTCCAGCAGCGCTTCGTCCGATCCACCAGAGGACATTCGGCCTTCCGCCTCTTCTAGCTGTTCCTGGAGGTCCAGAAGGTGTTTGAATCCTTCCAGGACAGACTTTAAGACGGTGGATTCGGCATCCAGATCTGGATCCTGCGACAGGTAACCGATATTAAGATCGCCCTGGCGATGGATCGTCCCATCATCGGCCGTGAGCCTGTCTGTCATCAAATGAAACAGCGTGGTTTTACCACAACCATTTCGCCCGACCAGACCTATCCGGTCCCCGGGTTCGATTTTTAGATTTACCCCGTTCAATACCGGTTTGGCCCCGAAGGCCATCCATAAATTTTGGATGTGAATTAGTGGCATGATATTTCGTAAGTGATTGATCTAAAGAGATATAGAGGTAAAAGATGAACAATGGAGCGGAGGATGTCAAGAGGGCATCTGCCGAGCGAGGTACAAAATGCGAAGCCGCTCGACCGGGCGATCAGGCGGCTCCGAAGGCTTCCAGGCAACGAAGATGGACACTCCGTTGTGGCCTCAACTTAACAGTGAGGACGTTTTTCGAGGACAATTCAACAATAGTCACGATCCAAAACATGGTCAAGACTTTTTCTGAATTGCAGACGCCATGAAAGCACGTCTTGACTGTATTTTTTCCGGGGCCTATATTCCACTGACCCCTGTTGTATGTTGTCCGCCTCTCCCTCCTGACGCGTTCCCACCACCTGAATATTCCGCTCTGGACTGTCATGATTAAACATTCATATGTACCTGTTATTATTGTGTTTGTCTTGTTCGTTTTTTTCGCAGTTCCGCTGCTTCCTCTTGCTGCAGATGACATTCGTATGGCGGATGTCTTTTCGGCCGATGAGGCCCTCGCAGCGGCAACCCTGCGTCATCTTCATCAGAATGATACCCTCCGGCTCGATACATTCAGCTATGGTGGACTGTTCTATTACCTTCCACTCCTGGCCCTGAAGGTCTGGGGTCTGTTTGGAGAGGTGACTGAGCGTGTGGTACTCGTTGTGCTGAGAGCGGCGTGCGCGGCGGCAGGTCTGGGCTGCCTTTGGTTGACCTTTCGAATTGGCCGAATGGTTGCGGGCTATGGCACGGGAATCATGGCTGCCTATCTGCTATTGGCCACACCTACGTTTCTGCGGTGGTCTGTGGAGACGCACCCGGATTTGCCTCAACTTTTCTGGATGCTGTGTGCGCTCCAATCCGCATTAGCATTGTGTTCTGGTTTTAGCTGGAGGAGGCTGTGCATCGGTGTCCTGTTCGCCGGTCTCGCTGCAGGCACAAAATATGGTGGGATCTTCCTCCTGCCCGTCCTTGCGGCTGCCGTCCTGTTGCCAACATCGGACGGACCGAGTCATGCCACGGCATGGGCGCGTTTGAAAGAGGGCAGGTATCAGGTGGCAATGGTGACCATTCCAGTTCTGTTCGTCGGCGTCTTCGCGGTTACGAATCCGTACGCACTTTTCAATTTCGAGGCTTTTAAACAACACCTGGCTTTCGAACGCGAACACCTCCGTTTTGGTCATATGTTCGAAGCCGGTCGCGCGGGATTGTCCTGGGTGTGGAATCTTCTGGTCCTCAGCGGCTACGCTGCAGGTGTATTTGCTCTGGTAAAGACGGCTTTCCTGTTGTCCGGAAGAGATGGACGCATGTCCCCGGCATCGTGTGTGATGCTGCTGTGGATTGGCGGGTACACGGGTTATCTCGTTTTGACCG
The DNA here is from genome assembly GCA_963694355.1 of Latescibacteria bacterium UBA2968. Lineage (GTDB taxonomy): Bacteria > Latescibacterota > UBA2968 > UBA2968. The sequence continues at coordinate 4,261 of CAVOEZ010000164.1, forward strand.
CGAACTTTCTGGCTATGCGGCACTTGCTGCCCGTTTTGGCTCCCGTCTATATCCTGGGCGCCGCCGGGTTTTTTCGGCTGATTGACCTGTTCGGAAAAATGTTGGGCCGGTCCGGCCGAATGGCGATGATTTCGCTCTCCCTGATCCTCATTTTCGGTTCGCACGCGATTGGGGCCGTGGAGCTGTTCCGGCACAAGTGGTTCCGGTTGGATAGCAGTGCGGAGATAACCGCAGGGCGATGGATAGGAACGCGATATCCGGAGAACACATCGATCGTCTTTGATGCATACGCTTACGTGCCATCGAAGTACAGGGATTCGTTCCGCACATTTGGCCAGAGTTATCCTCTGATCAACCACTTTCAACCCGATGTGATTGTGGTGAGGCACGCGATCGCAAACCGGTATGGAAATAGGGAGGACGCAGAACGGTTTAAGCAAGGCATAGATGTTTTTCTCGATCGTCATCTGTTCTATCGCCTGCTGGCCTCTGGTGGTGTGGGGTCCTACCTGAAAGTCAAAGCGTTTTCGGGGATCGAGATCTTTGAACGGAGCGCTCGAAAGGCAGGATATGCTGCTGCCGATAACTGGCACGACAGAGTGAAAGTTTTGGGACAGGGCCAACTATACGGTCTTCCGAAGGCGCGCCAGGAGATGGGAGATTTTCTGGCATCCGGGAGACACTGGCTCGACGCTGCGCGTGAATACAGTCTGGCAGTCAGTATGAAACCCGATTCGGCGGTCCTGACCTACAAGCTCGGGAGAATGTATCTGGAGATGAAAAATCCGGCGATGGCCGACCAGGCCTTTGAAACGGTCTGGAGACTCGTGTCCAAAAAAACGGTTCCCTACAAGGGCAATTTGAGACACCAGATGTCCCGTCAATATTTCGCGACAGGGTATGACCAGAAGGCCATCGAGCTGGTGGCTGAGGCGCTTGCTCTGGACGAAGGGCACAGGAATGCCAACTTCGATATGGGTCTGTATCATCTGGCATTGGGAAACGTGGCAGATGCGAAGGCCGCATACCGGAAAAGTGTGAAGCGTTTCGGAAGGGACGAACCAGCAATGAAAGCATTGAGGGAGTTGGGTCAACGGGGCGTTCCAAGTGAGCAGATCGGGATGATTCTCGAGCTGTATTTTCGGGAGGCCCTTTGAGTTTCAGGAATTGTGTATCTCCAGCGGAGACCAGCGTGGTACTTGTCTACCTGGGATTCGTATTGCCTCTGATTTCCCTGGGTACTGACGATATTCGTCTTGCTGGCGCCTTCTCGCTTGACGAGGCTGGAATTGCCACAGAAATCAGAAGGATGCGGGAGATCGGATTTTTCGAACTCCCCTCATTCAAGTATGGCGGGATTTTTTATTATGTGCCGCTTCTGTTCTTGAATGTGTGGGGACTTTTTGGCAAGGTGACCGATGAACTGATCCTGGTGGTGACCCGGAGTTTTGGGGCATTGTCGGGCGGTGGTTGCCTGTGGATGACCTGGCGCATCGGCAGGTTGGTCTTCAACCGCACCTGGAGCTGGATCGCGTCCTTCCTGTTCCTGTTGTCGCCGGTGTTTCTGCGCTGGTCCATCGAGTCCCATCCGGATCTTCCGCAGTTGTTTTTTCTCCTTTGTGGTCTGTATTATGGCCTTGTGCTGTGCGGCGGATATGAGACGCGCGCGCTGGTGCTTTCGAGTGTGTTTGCGGGTTTGGCGTTCGGGACGAAGTATTCGGGTGTGTTTCTGTTACCTGTGATCGGTCTGAGTGTGCTGCTTCCGGATGAGGGAATACTGTCTCCTGGCTCCGCATTCAACAGGTTGAAGAAGGGGCGTACGTGGGTGAAGCTGCTGGCGATCCCCGCGGTGTTCTGCGCAACATTCGCTATGACGAATCCGCACGCGCTTCTGGCGTTCGATGCGTTTCAGAAGAGCTTGCTGATGGAGAAGGGGATTATGAGTTTTGGTCATACCCTGCGTGTGGAGGCCGGCGCAATGGCATGGCTGGAGATGCTGTGGGGCCTACTGGGTCAGGTGCACGGGTTGGTGTTTCTCGCTACGCTGGTCGTTTGGGTGTGGTATGTGAAGAAAAAGGGAGGTATCCCCGCAACGAGAGGGATGCTGGTGCTGTGGATGGCGCTGTTCGTGACGTATCTGATGGTCGAAGTGAATCTGCGTCGTCCGCGTCATCTCCTGCCGGTAGTTCCCTGCGGGCTTCTGGTTGTGGGATATGTATATACACAAATCTGGGATCGCCTGCGTGACCGTATGAGATACGGATATGTGCTGGCGATCCCTGTGTTGCTGCTTGTCTCGTGGGACCACGTATGGGGCACGGCGAAGCTGTTCGGTGAGCGGTGGACACGTGTGGAGGCGAATGAAGAGCTGGCGGTAGGTCGCTGGCTGGCTGCGAATTATCCGCCGGAGACGAGCATCCTGTATGACGCCTATTCCTATGTGCCGAATACATTCGGTAATGTATTCCGAAGTTTCGGCGCCAGCTATCCGATGGTGGCACATTTCGAGCCGGATCTGATCGTTGTCAGGGATGCCATCCACAGAGATTTTGAGGATCCGGAAGATGCAGAAAAGTCCAGACGCGGGGAGGCAGATTTTCTTGACAGGCATTACTTCTACAAGTATCTGAAGGCGGGATTGATACCGGGCTATGGCCTGGCGAAAAGATTTCCGACCCTGTCGGTTTATGAACGAATGTCAGGCAAGGTGAGAGAAGACGCGGATATCAAGGGGACATGGATGAAGCTGGCCAGGCATTACTATAGTGGGAGAATACACGGGAAGGTGACGGCGGGCTGGGTGATGGGTCACATCCACCGTTCGCAGGGTCTGGAGGAGGAAGCGGAGCGGGCGTTCCGTGAGGCACGAACCAGCAATAATTTCGCAGTTCGGATTTTTAACCATGGCAGGCGAGCCCTTACCGAGAATCGGCTGGAAGAGGCGAAACACGCATTCGACGAGGCCCTTGCGGCAGCAGCAGAACGATCCGAGTCTTACCGTTCAGGGATGCGGGCTTCCATATCAGATCTCTTCTTCAAGGCCGGATACTAAATCAAGATTGTGGCACCGGGTAACGGGATAAACATCATCGGAGGAAGATATGCCTGAGAAGAGAGACCCCACGATTCGGGTGGTACTTTTGCCCAAGGATACGAATCCTCACGGGACCATTTTTGGGGGAGTAATTCTCAGCCATCTCGATATCGCCGGAGCGATCGAGGCGCGCAAACACGCAAGAGGGAGGGTGGTGACCGTTGCGATGGACAAGGTTGAATTCATTGCACCCGTGCACGTGGGCGACGTGGTTACGTTTTATACAAAGCTGGTGAAGATAGGTAAGACTTCGGTAACCGTGTCCGTGGATGTGGAAGTAGAACGGGCGGTTACAGGCGAGTGTATAAAAGTTACGGAGGCAGAGGTGGTTTATGTGGCGGTGGATCAAGAAGGCAGGCCCAGCCCTGTAACGGGTTGAGTAAGCAGCGGCAATACGGTGTGATGCCTGATGTGGAGGGACTTCAGGCTGGGGCGGCGGCTAACTGGTCGCGCAGTTCGATGGTGGCACTGCGTGCGGCTTCGGCGAAGTCCTTCCCGGATGACGCATAAAGGATGCTGCGGGAGGCGTTGATCAGCAGGCCCGCGCCAGTTTCATCGCG
>CAVOEZ010000165.1:0-7880 GCA_963694355.1 Latescibacteria bacterium UBA2968
CTTCGCTTCGCACCAGCGTAAATGAAGCCTCCTTCTGTTCCCAATCGCCTTCGTTTACTGAAACCTCGAAACATTTGAAATTGGGTGTTTCCGTCTCCAGGTCAATTCTGAGCGAACCGGCTTCCTCACTCTGCTGGAGATGGACAACCGCACGGTTCACCGTCCAGTAAATGTCTTCCGCGCGGCTGGTGTTCTGAGAAAACCACGGTAGCGGCTCGGTCTCTTCGTCCTGCCAGAACAGGTATCCATCGTAGTGATAGGATATCTTGCCGTGCTCGGGTTCTCCTGGCCCCATCGTCATCAACTCGTCATTGCGCAGGGAGATCATAAATCGGTCGAACAGGGCGAGGCGTTTTTCAACAGAAAACTGTTCCGCCACCGCGGGAGGAGGCTGCGGTACGATAGTCACGTTGCCGAAGTCCTTCTCTACGTGTGCACGGTGCGCATCCAGCGCACTCATCGGTACGCCGTCCCGTTCGAAATGATAGGTGAATTTGGTTTCGTCATTAGCGTCTCCACCCACATCCATTGCCACCCACTTGCCGTGCTCGCCTGACCAAACTTCATTGATACAATGCGCGTGCATAATCTGTGTTCTGGCCACCAGGCCGAGTGCTGCGGAACAGTGTGACATCACCGTAGCGTAGTGTGTGCACATCCCGAGACTCAGCTTTCGGCTGGCCAGTTCCAGAATGACCATCGCATCCCAAGGCGGGCAGAAATCGATCTCCCCCATATTCCAGCCGTCTTCCCACTGCTCGCGTACCCAGTTCCGCAAATGCAGATATGCCTCGAACTCGGTTTTCGCGGGCCGGATCACCTCGTCCAGCTTCCAGCGCTCACGCAGGCGTTCGCCCCGTTTGGCGTCAGAGCTCAGATAGGAGAATCGGTAGGGACTTCGGCTGAGGGAGGGGTTGTCCGAATCGATCACGCTTGTCTCGGGAAGCGCGGAAGCGACTATTGTCGCCTTCAGAGAAACCTTGTTCAACGCGGGGGAAACGGAGGGATCGGTCGTGCGAAGACTTGCACGCCACTGAACCCAACGTAGCCCCTGTCCGGGTGTGATATCTCCTTCGGCGTTCGCCCAGGCGGACCACGTTGCGGGATCGTATACCGGGGTGGGACCGCCCCGCCATTGCAGCGATATCTGTGTGTCTGCCGGAGTGGTCGCGTCGACAATCAGTTTGAACGATTCTACATTCCCTGCTGGTGCCACACCACCCGAAGCGGCGGTGGCGAGCACGTCCACGGGATCGGAAAGCGCATCGCCCGACGCAACGTGCTGATCCAGCCAGAGCCGAACCATATACTCTCCGTCCGTCCGGTCATTTTCTCCCAGATCATCGGAACGCCAGGTCTGCCCGCCGTCTTCGCTGACCTCGCTGCGGTCCGGCTGCCTGCCGTCTTCAATGAGCAGGTTCCAGGCCGCTTCTCCCACGGATCGGAAGATCACTTCGTTATCTCCCTCCTTCAGCCAATTCGACGGGACGGGAATCCGGGTCCAGCGATCGTCCCAGTAGTCGCGATCCTCCGGACGCTTGAGAATCATCGAATTCCCATTGATGATCAGCTCCAGTTCACCGTCCGGATCATCACACGTGAGATACGGGCACAACTGCGCTTCGGCGGCGTTGATAGCCGGAAGTTGATACCGTTTCTTCGCCTGCCGCAGACCTTTGATGATTTCCACATCGTTCCGGTTGCATCTGCCCATTTCGTCCGCAATAGTTACACCGCGCCGAAGCGTTATCCCGTTTGCTCCAGCGGTGATGCCTTTGCCAATACAGTTTCGAAATGTCGCTTCGTCCGCCCACTGCCGTTCACCATCGATCTTCTGCATATTTGTCTCCTGCCTTGAATTGCGGAGCGAACCATCGTTTCTTATATTCAGGTCCCTGTCGACCCTTCAACACGTCTTGCACTTGAAAAAAGGACTGTCAATGCCGCCTGAATCCATTGTGAGAATTGGCCATCTGAAAACAGTAGCCCGGTTCCGCGACCATATCGCGGATCTTGGAATCGATCTGCCCTGCGATCAGGAAATCCTGACGGGATCGGATTCTCCGCTTTCGCAACCTGCAGAGGTGAGGGGGCGCAAAATCGGCAACCGGTTCGCCATTCACCCGATGGAAGGTTGGGACGCGGAAACTGATGGTAACCCATCTGAACTAACCTTCCGGCGTTGGCGTAATTTCGGGCTGAGCGGAGCCAAACTCATCTGGGGAGGGGAAGCGGTAGCTGTCCGTCCGTCCGCCAGGGCCAATCCAAACCAGCTGTATGCGGCGGATCACACGCGTGAAGGCCTTGGAAAACTACTCGATTCCCTGCTGCAGGCCCACACGGAAGCCGTGGGCGAAATGACGGATTTGCTCGTCGGGCTGCAACTAACGCACTCGGGACGATTCTGTCGGCCGAACCACAAGGCCAGGATGGAACCCCGGATCCTTTATCATCATCCGATCCTGGATGCCAAATTTCATATCGATCCGGACTCGCAGCCCATTTCAGATCAGGACATTCAGGAGATCATCCAGGACTATATCGAAGCGGCAATTATGGCGTCGGAACTGGGTTATGGTTTTGTGGATATCAAGCACTGCCACGGCTATCTCGGCCACGAGTTTCTCAGTGCGTTCACCCGGCCAGGCCCATACGGTGGATCATTCGAAAACCGTACCCGGTTTCTGCGTGAAATCGTTGCGGGTATCCGCAAAGCCGTTCCGGATCTGCTCATCGGTGTCCGCCTGAGCGCGTTCGATTTCGTCCCTTACAAACCGGACCCGGAGCTGTCTGAAGGACGCAAGATGGGCCCGGGCATTCCGGAAAATCACGCGTCTTGCCTGCCTTATGAGTACGGCTTTGGCGTTGATCAAAACCACCCGGTTCAGCCGGATCTTGAAGAGACCTGCAAATTTCTGGATCTGTTGACGGAACTGGACATTACCCTGGTCAATCTTACCGCAGGCAGTCCATATTACAATCCCCATATTCAGCGGCCGGCATACTATCCGCCATCCGACGGATATCAGCCGCCCGAAGACCCGCTCGTCGGGGTCGCCAGACAGGTGGAGGTCGTAGCGCAACTCAAATTAAAGTATCCCAACCTGCTCATCGTGGGCACCGCCTACTCCTATCTCCAGGAGTATCTGCCGCACGTTTGTCAGAGCCTCGTACGTGACCACAAGGTGGATTTCATTGGTCTGGGTCGTATGGTCCTGTCCTATCCGGACCTGCCGCTGGACGTGCTGCGGAATGGGGAAATGACGATCAGAAAGATTTGCAGGACATTCAGCGACTGCACCACGGCGCCAAGAAACGGACTCGTATCCGGGTGCTTCCCACTGGATGCCTATTATAAAAAAACCCCTGAAGCAAAACGCCTCAGGGAAATTAAGAAAGCCACAGAGTAGGAGCAAGAGGAAAGCAACCCCGGTGAATCTACCCGGGTACAGGCGTGCCCTTCAGGACAAAAACCTCCTCGAGGTTCAGGAAATTAACACTCGGCGCCAGCTCCACTTCCCGAAACAGCCCCATCTTTTCATCGCCTACGCGGATCACCTCACCCACCAGCAACCCCTTGGGGAAGATCCCACCCATCCCCGATGAGACTACCGGATCGCCTACCTCGACTGTGCTTCTAAGACTCACGTGTTTCAGATAAAAGATTCCATCTTCACAAGTGACAATGCCCTGTGTCCGCTCTTCCCTTTGCACCAGTGCACTCACCCGACAATTCCTGTCCAGGAGGAGCTGTACGACCGAAGATCGCTTGTGAGATTCCAGCACCCTGCCCACCAGACCGTCTGCAGTCAGAACGGTCATCCGCTCCTTGATCCCACTGTTGGCGCCCACATCGATCAGAATCGTGTTTGTGATTCTGTCCGGGTCGCGAGCAATCACTTTGGCTGCCAGATATGAGCCCGATTCCCTGTTCCTGAAATTCAGAAGCTCCCGTAGTCTCGCGTTTTCCAGACGCGCTTCACGCAGATTGAGAAGCTCCATCGAAATCCGCAGATTCTGCTCCCGAAGCACCTGGTTTTCGTATCGCAGGCCGGAAATGTCCATTGGCCACGAAAACAGCCAGTGTCCCGCCTCCAGGAATCCGAGTGTCACCCCGCGCGATAGGCCAAGTTTTTGCGAAGGGCCCATCACCATCAGCCCGAGGGAGAGCACCACGGTTATGGCCAGCACCACGTAGGTGCGCTTTTCACCCAAAAAATTGTACAATCTCTGCATAGATCTGGCGTCCAGACTACATCAGAACAGAACCTTCTGATATGATGCGATATTTTCGAGGACACGGCCTGTGCCCCGAACCACGCAGGTCAACGGATCGTCCGCCACAATGACCGGAAGACTCGTTTCCTCCACCAGCCTGCGGTCCAATCCACGCAGCAGAGCACCGCCGCCGGTCATAATAATCCCGCGATCCAGGATGTCCGCCGCGAGCTCGGGTGGCGTCTGCTCCAGGGTCTGTCTGACCGCATCTATAATGGTATCGACCGCCTCCGAGAGCGCCTCCCGAATCTCTATCGAGTCCACGATGATCGTCTTGGGAATAGACGAAACCATATCCAGTCCCCTGCAAGGGTGCTGCATTTCGCTCTCGAGCGGACCGGCGGAACCGATCGCGCATTTGATTTGCTCCGCACTCCGTTCGCCCACCAGCAAATTGTGTTCCCGTTTCAAAAAGGTGACAATTGCTTCATTCAACTCGTCCCCCGCCGTTTTCACGGAGCGCCAGGTGACAATTCCCGACAGGGCGATAACTGCGATTTCTGTGGTCCCACCGCCAATGTCAATGACCATAGATCCAACGGCCTCCTCGACCGGCAATCCGATTCCTATAGCAGCTGCCATTGGCTCCCTGATGAGATACACTTCCCGGGCGCCTGCCCGCTCTGCGGATTCTCTTACCGCGCGCATCTCAACAGCGGTCACCCCCGAGGGCACGCAGATCACGATCCTCGGGCGCACCAGCAGCTTGTTCTTCTGTACCATTTTTATGAAGTGACGCAGCATCTCCTCTGTCACATCGAAGTCCGCAATCACCCCGTCTCGCAGCGGCCGAACCACCTCGATTTCCGGATTCTGTCGACCCATCATCTCTTTGGCCTTGGTACCAATGGCAAGGGGTTTTCGTGTGGACCGCTCGAGGGCTACCACCGAGGGTTCATCCACCACGATATTCTGCCCCTTTACATAAACGAGCGTATTCGCGGTTCCCAGGTCTATGCCAATGTCATTGGAAAGCAGGCTTGAAAGAAAAAACGCCATATACTGTTTACCCCTTTGAGCTAACCCAGCAGCCGATCTCGCGCTTCCCGATACTTGGCCAGTGTGTTCACAACGATTTCTTCCGGCAGTTCGGGTGCAGGTGGTGTCTTGTCCCAGTCGAGCGTCTCCAGATAGTCCCGTACGAATTGCTTGTCGAAACTATCCTGTCCCCGTCCGGGTGCGTATGTCTCCTGATCCCAGAATCGGGAAGAGTCCGGCGACAGGATCTCGTCGATCAATATGATTTCCCCATCCATAAGACCGAATTCGAATTTGGTGTCTGCGATAATAATGCCCTTGCCCTCGGCAAACGATCTTGCAGATGCATAAATGTCCAGGGTCAGTTGCTTCAGCTTTTCTGCCAGATCCGGGTTTACCACTTCACACATCTGCTCAAATGAGATGTTCTCGTCGTGACCGATATCGGCCTTTGTTGCAGGCGTGAATATCGGGGGTTCGAGTCGGGCCGACTCTTGCAGCCCCTGTGGGAGCGGAATACCGCATACGGATCCGGTCTTGCCGTAGTCCTTCCATCCCGATCCGGTGAGATACCCCCTCCCCACGCATTCGATATCTACCCGGTCCGCCTTTACCACCAGCATCGAGCGCCCCTCGAGCTGATCGCGATACTTCTGTAATTCTGCAGGATATGCATCCACATCTGCACTGATCAGGTGATGCTTCACCAGACCCTCTATTTTCTCGAACCAGAAGAGGGACATTTCCGTTAGGAGTTTTCCTTTGCCAGGAATGCCGTTCGGCATTATGACATCGAACGCCGATATGCGGTCCGTGGCAATAATGAGCAGGCGTTCGCCCAAATCGTAGACATCTCTTACTTTGCCCCTTGCGAATACGGGAACATCTCCCAGATCGGTCTCCATCAATGCAGCTTCCATATCCTCCTTTTCTTCAGCTTGAGTGTTAGTCTGTGATCTCCACATCGGAACCCTGGATTCTGATCTTGCCCAGGGCGAACAACGTAACCACTTCGGCGTAGAGCTGGTGTTCAACGGTCAATACACGTGCGGCAAGAGACGCTGCCGTTTCTTGAGGTGCCACCTCCAGGACCTTCCGGGATACGATGGGTCCCTGGTCATACGCTTCATTTACGAGATGCACCGTTGCGCCGGACTGTTTCGCGCCGCTTTCGAGTACGGCTTTGTGCACCCGTTCGCCGTACATTCCCTGCCCCCCGAAATCTGGAAGCAATGCCGGGTGAATATTCAAAATCCGATTCATGTAACGGGTAAGCGTTACAGGGCCAAGTTTCTTCATATATCCGGCCAGAAGGACCAGATCTACATCGTGGTCCACCAGGGTGCTGCAAATGGCTCGATCTAGTAAAACAGAATCCTTATGTGTATGCCCGCTCAGATGCAGGGCTTCCACTCCGGCGTTCCCTGCCCTTGCCAGAGCTCCGGACTTGCTGTTGTTGCCGATCACCACTGAGACCGTCGCGGGAATCTCACCCGAAGCGCACTTGTCGAGAATCGACTGCAAATTGGTGCCGCCGCCTGAGGCCAGAACACCCAAACGATAGGATGTCGACGGTCCTGAGGAGGCCATAAGATTCTTCTCTTTGGTGGTATTTCGACCCGGTTGGCAGAGCTTTGTGAATCAGCGGGGGAATTGGGTACTTTGGGGAGTCATATGGGACCCATATCGCAGGGTCCGGGTCGGCCTATTCGCTTATTTCAGAGGATGTTACACCGGACAGCTTGATAATAAACCATTGCCCTCCCAAAGTCAAGGAAATTGGGGGGGGTTAGGGCACATCCGTCCGGAAACCGTTCCGCCAGAATCTTCTTGACAAGAATACCCTAACGATCCTTATTTAAGCCAATATTCAGCAACAACTTAAATACGTTTTGGATCTTCCGGAGGTCACGTTTGAAAATCCGAAAAGCCGTAATTCCTGCTGCAGGATTTGGAAGCCGCATGCTCCCGGCCACTAAGGCGTTGCCCAAAGAAATGATGCCCATTGTCGACAAGCCGGCAATCCAGTATATCGTCGAAGAACTCGTAGATTCCGGAATCGAGGATATTCTGATTATTACCGGCAGGGGCAAACGGGCTATCGAGGACCATTTCGATCGAAATGTGGAAATCCATAATGCGCTCCGTGAACGAGAAGACCGGCAAATGCTGGAAACACTAGAACGGATCGAGGAACTGGCAGATATCCACTACGTCAGACAGAAGGAAATGTTGGGTACAGGCCACGCAATTGCCAAGGCGAAGAAGCATATTGGAGACGAACCCTTCGCAGTGCTCTATGGGGACGACCTGGTCGTATCTGAAGAACCCTGTATTGGACAAATGATGGAGCAGTACGAGAAATACAGTGCTTCGATCCTGGGGGTTACGGAGATCCCGCAAGAACTCGTCGGCAGCTATGGTATTGTAAATGCGAAGGAAATCAATGATGTCTTTCTCGTGGAAGGGATTGTGGAGAAACCCCAACCTTCGGAGGCGCCTTCGAACCTGGCCATGATCGGCAGATACATATTCGAACCTGAGATCTTCGAGTTTCTGGAGAAGGTCAAGCCGAGCCCCGGAGGCGAATATCTCCTGACCGATGCGATCCAGATGATGGCTCA
>CAVOEZ010000166.1:0-7874 GCA_963694355.1 Latescibacteria bacterium UBA2968
AGGCCGAGTCCGAGGGGATTGCCATTCGTATATCCACGCAGTTTTATGATGCGCCCCCGGTGGCAGCCACCAGCCAGGGGCTGCACGATGCGCTCCTGGATATGATCTTCAATGCCGTGGAGGCCATGCCCGAGGGGGGGGGGAAATCACCATCTCCGTCGTGCCGGGAGGTGAAAGGGTTCTCGTGAAGCTGAGCGACACCGGTGTCGGGATGCCCGAGCATGTGCGATCGCGGGTCTTCGAACCTTTTTTCACTACACGTGTCGACGTAGGAAGTGGTCTTGGCTTGTCCACCGCATACAGCACGATTGCACGGTGGGGAGGAAATCTCGATGTGGTAAGCGCCCCGGGTCAGGGCAGCACATGTACCATCGAACTTCCACTTTGGGAAGGCCCAATTGAACAGGAAAAAGAGGCACAGATCGAGGGACACTGGGTGCCTCAAATCCGCAGATCCAACATCCTGGTTGCCGACGACGACAGTGTCATTCGTCTCGTTCTGGCCGACTACATTACAAAACTCGGCCACAGTGTGGACCTGGCGATCGATGGCGAGGATGCGCTGGAAATGTTTGTGCCGGACAAATACGAAGTGGCACTGATCGACCTTGGTATGCCTACGATCTCAGGCTACCAGGTCGCGGAAAAGGTGAAGCAGGAAGATCCGCTGATGGTCACGGTGCTCATCACAGGATGGGAGTTGAAGGAAGGTGATCCAAGACTTTCCCTGTTCGATTTCCAGATCGCAAAACCGTTCACATCGGGACAGATAGAAGAGATGCTGGGGCAGGCCCTCAACCTCTACAATACGAGGGCGCTGAGGAAAGCCGGGCAAATTTCCATTCGCCCTGGAAATTAATCTGGAGCATCTCTTGAGATCCAACGCCGGTGCCCAGCCGGTTTTTTTGCCATCCTGGATCATTGCCCGAAAAGAAACATATCCAGACGGGTCAAACTCACGTGACCGGCTTCGGTCGTCGACACATCCGACCCTTCTTGTATATCCGGTGTTCGATCTTCCAGATTATGTCTGAACACCTCGCCCTCTTTCCTGAAACAAGACCCGTAGACCGAGTGACCCAGAAAAGTATTTTTAATCTCCCAGTCTTTCGCGGTTTGAAATGGCATGTTCAGATTCCAGGTCACCCGATCCTCACGGAAAGCCTCATTCTCCCGATACCGTGCCATCACCTTGTTGACGATAACCCCGGATTGTCGCCGAATCCGGTCCAGCTCTGTTTCGGGCAGCGCCCGGTGGGCGATCCAGTACTGAAACACCTCCGGCGCCAACACCTGCGACAATGCGATACCTGGTATCCCGGCAATATTTCCCTCCAGACACGCCCCTATGGTTCCCGAGGAAAATGCGAACGATACACCGGTATTCCTGCCCATATTGATTCCTGAAACCACCAGATCGGGCTTGTTTTTGAACAAATGATAAATCCCGTAATTGACACAATCTGCAGGGGTACCATTCAGGGTATGCGCACTACCGCCAGGCACGGAGATCTCTCCCGGAACCAGATCACCGTATCGTGTGATCGACTTGCCCTTCCAACTCTGCTCCTCCGTGGGGACGACCACAGTCAGATTCCCGAATTCTCTCATTTTCTCGATCGCAAAATGAAACAGCGGGGAATCGTGGCTGTCATCGTTTGTCAGCAAAATTTCCATTTTGAAATCCATTCTGTTGAATATTCACTGCATACCTCCGAATGACAGGTTGAGAATATACCCGGATCAGTTTTGTGGGGCAAAAGTTACTTGTGTCAGGGACACCCTTTTTGTTATCGTGTTATCTGAATACGCGCGTCAGGTAAAACCCAACCCACTATTCTGGACCTCATCCTTGGCCAACCGACCGAAAATCGCGGCGATCACTACTGTCGTTCACAAATACGCCCACGCCCAGCACTTCATCGACCGCTTTCTGGAAGGGTATGGGTGGAACAGCCATCACCACCATCCGCCGATGGACCTCGTATCCCTCTATGTGGACCAGGTTGGTGAAACGGACTTGAGCAGGGAACGCGCAGCTCGTTTTCCGCAAATGACCGTCTATCCTACCGTGGCGGACGCACTCACCCTTGGCACCAATGAGCTCGCCGTCGACGGCGTTCTCCTCATCGGTGAACACGGAGAGTACGGCCAGAATGAGAAGGGACAGCACCTCTACCCGCGATACGAACTCTACAAGCAGATCGTCGCCATCTACAGAACCTCGGGCAAATCGGCCCCCATATTCAACGACAAGCACCTCTCCTGGAACTGGGAATGGGCAAAAGAGATGTACGACATCTCCGTCGACATGGGATTCGCCTTCATGGCGGGATCCTCACTCCCTGTTACCTGGCGAACACCCTCGATCGACATGCCGTTCGGGGCCAACGTAACCGAAGTCCTCTGCGCAGGATATGGTGGACCGGACAGTTACGACTTCCACGGGTTGGAAACCGCACAGTGTATGGCAGAGCGTCGATCCGGCGGTGAGAGCGGGGTGGAATGGCTTCAGGCCTACCGGGGCGATAAATTCTGGGAAGCGCATCACGCCGGCGTCTGGAATCGCAACCTCTTCGAATCCGCCCTCTGCCGCAGTCACACACTTGCGACACCCCGACCGGGCTTCAATCACACCTTTCCCACGATCGATGAAATGAAATCACTCATGGAAGATCCGATCGCCTATCAATACCGCCATACAGATGGGTTGATCTCAACCGTGATGATGCTGAACGGATTGATACGCGATTTCAATTTCGCGGCCAGTGTGGATGGTCGGGACACACCGCTCTCGACCCAGATGTATCTGCCAATGCCTCCTGCGCACACCACCCTGGCCAACTTCTTCTCACCCCAGGTCAATCACGTCGAAACCATGTTCCTCACCGGCAAGCCGACCTACCCTTTAGAGCGAACTCTCCTCACAACGGGCCTGGTTGCGGCGGGCGTAGACAGCCTCCACCAGGATGGCGAAAAGATCCAGACCCCACACCTGAACATTCAGTATACGTCCACCGAAGAATCCACCTACTGGCGAACTTGACCTTGACTTACCTCTAAACTCGAAACCCGTAACTCGAAACTATTCCCATGACCTCTATCGCCGTAGTAACCACCATCTACCGCTACCTCTCCCACGCCCAGCACTTCGTGGACCGATTCCTGGTCGGATACCCCTATGAAGGCCAGTGGCGTCGACCGGATATGCGGGTGGTATCGCTCTACGTAGACCAGCATCCTGAAGCGGACCAGAGCGTGGACCGCGCCAGAGAATTCGGTTTCAATGTCTATCCGACAATTGCAGAAGCGCTGCGATGCGGGGGTGAGGAACTCGCTGTCGACGCCGTACTCATCATAGGCGAGCACGGTGAATATCCGATCAACGAAATCGGTCAGAAACTCTACCCCCGGCACGAATTTTTCAAACAATGTGTAGATGTATTCGAGGCCGACGGCAGATCCGTACCCATCTACAACGACAAGCATCTCTCATACAATTTCGAAAAAGCCAGGGAAATGGTAGATGACGGCCACCGACTCGGTTTTCCCCTCCTGGCGGGATCCTCACTTCCCGTCACGTGGCGGCTGCCCGATCTGGAACTGCCGCTGGACTGTGAGATCGAGGAAGCGTTGATGATCGGTGTGGGCGGATCCGATCCGATGGATTACCACTCCCTCGAGGGCATGCAGTGCATGATCGAACGCCGAAAGGGCGGCGAAACTGGAATCAAGGCTGTCCAGCTCCTGGATGGCGACGACGTGTGGAAGGCGGGTGAGTCTGGAAAATGGTCCATGGCATTGCTCGAGGCCGCCCTGTCCCGCTGCGAATCGCCACAGGGGATGAGTGTTGAAGACGGAAGAACCCAGGATCTACTGGGAAGTGGAGAGTTGAAACGTCTGACGGAGAAACCCGCAGCTTATCTCCTTGAATTCAATGATGGTCTCAAGGCCACACTCTTGATGTTGAACGGGGCCGTCAAGGACTACTGCTTCGCTGCGCGGCTGAAAGGGGAAGCACTTTCGGTCTCGAATCAGTTCTTCCTGTCCCCAACTCCCAATGTCACCTATTCGGCCTGTCTGGTCCGGAAAATCGAAGAGATGATCACAACCGCAAAGGCCCCCTTTCCGGCGGAACGAACCCTGATCGTCAGCGGCGCACTGGAAAGCTGTTTGAAATCCAGGCATCAGGGGAACAAACGGATCGAGACGCCGCATCTGAATGTGAAGTACCAGGCGCCTGCAGAATCTCACCACGCCCGGGCATAGATTCACCATACCTGCTTCGCAAAACCGACATGGCATCACCAACCTAACGGAACCGACAGGGAGACATCATGGACACCACAGGGGCAGCCCCCCCGGCCAACGCGATCCAGCTATTCAATGGAAAAGACCTGGCGAACTGGACCACCCGAGAGGGCGGCGCACCAGAATGGACGGTCGAAGAGGACGTCATTCACGTCGTCCCTCGGGCCGGTGACATCGTCACGAAAGACTCCTTCACGGACTGCTATCTCCACATCGAATTCAGATGTCCAAACATGCCTGACGCCTCGGGACAGCAAAAGGGCAACAGCGGCATCTTTCTCCAGGGTCTTTACGAGATTCAGGTCCTAGACTCTTACGGAATCAACATTCCAGGAACGGGTGACTGTGGGGCGTTCTACGAACAATTCGCGCCACTGGTGAACGCATGCAGGCCCCCAATGACCTGGCAGGCCTACGACATCACGTTTCGCTCCCCGCGTTTCGATGACTCCGGCGCTGTGTCTGAGCACGCACGTGCAACAATTGTTCAGAACGGCCTGATCGTCCAGAACAACGTGCAGCTTCTGGGTCCCACCGGATCCGCATCCAAAATGGAAGTCGTCAATTCGGGTCCGCTGCGGCTTCAGGATCACAAGGATCTGGTATGCTTCCGAAACATCTGGGCAATCCCCCTCCCGCTGGAGGGATCGCACACGTACGAACCCGGATAAATTGAAAAACCTGCGATTCACCAAAGGATAAACCGCTGGACTTCGACAAGCTGATAACCGATCCCACATTTCTGAAAAACGCCCTGAATGGAAGTTGTGTAGACGGCCCTTCCTACGAAACCTGGGAAAAAGCCAGATCATTCATTTCGACCGCCATCCACCGGCCGGGAACCCTACTTGATATCGGATGCGCGAATGGCTTCCTGCTCCGGTGTCTCCAGGAGTGGTCCGCCCACCAGTTGGACCCTTTTGGCATGGATGCCAGCCGGAGTAGAATACGTGACACATCTGTCTTCTTCCCGGAGAAAACCCATCAGTTCGCGAATCTGCCGATCGAGCAGTTTTCGGACCTGGACAGGAATCTTCCCGGTACATATGACTTCGTCTACTGGAACGTCTGGGATGACTACCTCTTCGACGCTCCGGATCGTGTCGACATTTTCAAAATGGCATTCGACCGGGTGAAAGATGGCGGCCGATTGATGATGGGCTTCTATGATAGAGACCCTGACGTTATTGCAGAAAAAATCTCCCTGATCCACGAAATCGATCTGGGAGCTTCTGTCCGAATGGACAATCCGGATGGACCACAAATCATGATGTGCCTGGACAAAGTGTAGCGATTGTCTGGTAAGATCCGCCTCCTACATTACAAGTTCGAAGTCTGTCCCCCCCAGTACCTCGCCATTCACCTGGATCTCCAGTCGATGCGTTCCCGCGTAGTATCTGCGGGTCGTAATCGGCTTGATGGCGTGCCGCTTCTGTATCTTCGCCTTCTCTTGCGCCTTCAGCGTTCGGGTACTCAGCTTGAACACCTTGGGGCTCCGCTGTCCATTCGCCTTTACGAACTGAATAATGTAGTCGACAACAAGCCGCTGACTCCTATTCGACCTGCTCTCCAGTTCGAACCGAACCTCCAGGCTGTTACCGAACCTGATCGCAGGCGGATCTACCCTCAGTCCTGTCAGAGCTAATTTCGGCTTTTCGAATCCCATCAGTGACAACGCGCGCCGGTCCCCCTGTTTGATCAATCCTCGCAAGGCGTGCCCAACAATCCATCCGATTTGATCGCCACCCTGTTCCTGCCAGGCTTTCAGTGTTTCTACGACCCGTTCAGGATGGTCCTTGCTGATGTCATTGAGATTGTTGGCCACGGACCTCCTCACATATAGCGAGGGATCATCCTTCAGCAGCCTCAGCAGAGAAATCACGGGACCTGGATCTGTCACGAACGGAGCCAGTCTCGAGGCCCAGGGCAACCTTGGGCGTGTCCCTTCACTGACCAGCCTCCTTACGTCTTCACTGTCATCCTTCGCCCACCTTCGCAACACGGTGAGGGTCCTGGCCTCGTGCCGAAGCAAAAATGGCCGAATGGCGAACTCCGCAGTATGTCGCTTTGTGATTTCGTAGAGCGCTGCCATGGACGCATCGAAATGCGCCAATCCGTTCGTCTCGACAAAATGAGCGATCGGCATCAACCCGAATCCGTACATGAACTCGTCCTTCTCCTTGTCCACAGGACCCAGAAACTTCAGGAGGACTTCGAGGGCATCCGGATAGGACTCTGGTAAATGCGTTCGCAGCACTCGTGAAATCAGCCGAACCCTGTCTTTGAGCTCGAATGCCGGAAGTTGGTCGAGAATACCCGTGGTAAAAGATGACACATCGAACGCAGGGTAAACAGCATGGATGCGTTCACCCAGTTCATTTACGAGTGCGGCGTCGAAATAATCCTTGAACAACTTTTGCTCTGCCATCTCTTTGGGCACTCCTCCGACTAACGAAAAACGAATGGCCACAGACGCTTTCAACTTGTCAGCGCCACGGCCTCTCACACAACAGAGTTGCATCAGGAATGACTGTCATCCATTGATCACATCCGCGAATTCCTGAAACATCTCGATGCTGATACCATCGGGATCCAGAGCGTACATAGCCCGGGCCACGAGCTTTCCATCCCTCTCGACGTCCACCGGAGGATTGATACTACCGAATCCACCGGCAATCAACTGCTCATACATCTTGTCCACATCGTCCACTTCGAAGGCCATATGGGAGGCGCCCAGGAACTTGTTCTCCTGCTCTCTCGGCTCGACCTTCGGGTTGATATATTGCACCAACTCCAGAACAAACTCATGCTTGTCATGCTGCAGGATGGCGACCTTGATATGTACATTTTCGTATCCCAGGATCTGGTCGTATGAAGGCAGATTCGAACGGTCAGACACCCGTACAAGTTCGAGACCCAGAAAGTCTCGATAAAACAGAACAGACCGCTCTACGTCGGACACGGTAAACCCGTGATGGTGGGCCATGACAATGCTCATATTTGCTCCCGGTTTTGGGTTGGATTGGGTCATTCGTTTGAGTAATATAACATCAGACTTGGGCAATTCAAGCAATCGCTATCTGTCGCCAGGATACGAACAGGAAACGGAGTGACACATGCCAGACCAGAAAAAGACAATAGATCTCGCAATCGACCATCGACACGTCACCGACGGTCCACACATCAACTTTCCTGTACTGATCGAGATCACGGACAAACGACTCAGCGGATCAGCCGGACACCTGGGTTTTCTAGACGCCGACGGGCAGACACGACTTCCTTCAGAAATCGTATCGTACGATCAAGACCGTGGTGTTCTAAAGGCCTGGGTACGCATCCCATCGCTATCCGGGACAGAAGACACGACGATCGAACTCGCCATCGATTCTGACAAAACGGCCCCACCACCGTCCGGCGTTTGGGACGAAGATTATCGGCTGGTCATTCACGGTCCTTCTGAGGCACGGGACTCCTCAGGGAATGGAATCGACATACAATCGCAGGCAGGTCTTTTGGTCATTCCTGACAACGACACACTGAATTTCGAATCGGCCATAACGGTA
>CAVOEZ010000167.1:0-7856 GCA_963694355.1 Latescibacteria bacterium UBA2968
ACAGTATGATATGCGTCCTCGGTTTCCACCCGGATCTTCCTGTCCCACACCGTCGCATCATAAATACCCGGCACGATGGAAACATCCATATTTTTTAACCCCTCGATACCGTGGAATCCCGGGGGTTCCACGGCCACAATCTGGATATCAGGATTGAACTCTTTCAGTCGCCGTCCCGTTCCCATCAAAGTCCCACTGGTGCCCAGCGTGGCCACAAAATGTGTAATCCGACCGGATGTCTGCGCCCAGATCTCCGGCGCGGTATTGAGATAGTGAGCTTTGGGATTGGACGGGTTGTTGTATTGATCGGGTTTGTAATACTTGTCTGGATTCTCATTCAGGATTTCTATGCATTTCAAGATGGCGCCATCCGATCCTTCCAGCGGATCACTCAAGATCAGACTGGCGCCATACGACTGAATCACGTGTCTGCGCTCGATACTGACACTACCAGGCATCACCAACTCCACCTCATAACCCAGCGCAGCACCGATCATCGCGTATGCGATCCCGGTATTGCCCGATGTGGAATCGACAATGACCTTATCCGGGGTCAGTTCTCCCGATTCACGGGCATCTAGAATCATTTGCAGCGCAGGACGATCCTTTACAGAGCCGCCGGGATTGAACATCTCCATTTTGGCATACAGCTCAGTGCCCGCGTCATCGCCCAGGAAATCCCGAATCCTGAGTAAAGGTGTGCGGCCTATTTCATCTATAATGGAGGATCGCAGCTGACTGCCCAAAGGAACCCTTCCCGCGTCCAGGTCTCAATTCCGGATTATTTACAAAAACGGCCCCCAAACAGGGACCGTTTAATTTGTATTACAATATGATTTATGACCATTTATGTCAAGAATCAATTACGATGTTTTGCTCTCCTTGATTCCTGCAGTTTCAGGCCGTTCTACGCTCAACAATTGCGTGTGGATGCCGCATTCCGTTTTCTGGAGACCTGCCCACCGACCGTCCCGTTCATCCCCACCGTTGCCCACAGCCTGTGTGCAGGGCCAGCAACCGATACTGGGAAAGCCCTGATCCAGCAGCGGATTGTATGGGATATTAGATGCCAGAATATAGTCCCAGACCTGCTTTTTCGTCCAATCCGCCATTGGGTTGACCTTGACAACCTGATGACCATCGTCGAACCAGTACCCGTCCACAATCCTGATATCTTTCCTTGTACATGACTGATCACGTCGGATGCTGGATACCCACCCATCCAGAGCGGCCAGTTTACGCCTTAGTGGGGCCACCTTTCGAATTCCGCAGCACGCATCTGGATCGCTGGAATAGAGGTCTTTACCATGAAGATGTTCCTGTTCCTCGATGCTTAAATCTGGAACGAGACGTTCTATGACAATCCCGTATTTGGACTCCACATCCGATTTCACATTCTGGGTTTCCTCAAACAGGTAGCCCGTATCTATTGTAAACACTGGAAGTTCCGGAACGGTTTTCTGAACGATATCAAGGAGAACCAAACCGGTTGGACCAAAGGCCGTACCGAATGACACACGGGGCCCCAGGGTTTCCCATGTCCACACAATTCGCTCTTCTGTGGACAGATCCTGGAGTTTCAGATCGTGCTCGACCAACTTCCCAATTTCCCTCATTTCAAACTCCGAATATTTACTCACTCAGACCTGACGAATTCGATTCTATACTATCTTGATAAACAAAATAGGGAACACAATTAAACCTGTCAAGGTCAATTCCGAAGATACCTTTGGAACCGGCCTAAACCCATTAATACCCCATAAATACGGGTTATAATCAGCTTGACAATTAGAATGGAGTGTTATAAGTTAAAATCGGTACAACGCGGAATCGTTTTCAGGTGATCGCCCCTAAAACGAAATGGCCCGATGCGTTGCCATCAGGGCCATTGTTTTTGGCATAAGCATTTTATTATATTACAGATAGGTTGTGAGCCCGGAAGGATTTGAACCTTCGACCAACGGCTTAAAAGGCCGCTGCTCTACCGCTGAGCTACGGGCTCGTCACCTTCCCAAATCGGCACATCTCGATTTGGGCGATCGATAAATATAGAAGTTCACTTCTCCCCTGTCAAGAAAAAGGGGTCGAACCGACATGATGCGCAGGCGTGGCAAGCGCCGTATTTTAAAGTGGTCCCTCTGGACAATTGGTGTCCTGGGACTCGTCTTGGCAATATTGGGACTCATCGAGATTGATGATGTCGTAATGGCACAGGGTATTGTCGAGCCCGGGCAAAAGATTTATATCGACTCCCCCCTCAAACGGGTTATCCACCAGGTGCTGTGCGAACCTGGCACCCTGGTTAAGGCCGGACAGGTCGTGGTTAAGCTCTACGACTCGGACCTGCAATCGGCCGTATCAGCAGCAGAAAAGGAAGTCCAGCGAGCCGAAGCGAATCTCGAGTTCGCCGCCGCCCACCTTGCACTACTCAAGGAAAAACCCACCCGGGAAGAACTCAAAATAGCAGAATCACAGTTGGAGCAAGCCCAGATCGCAGTAACCGCCCGCAAGCAGGATATGGAGCGGGCAGAGCATCTTTATCTGGGAGAGCGGCTATGGAGCCAGGAAGACCTCGAGCGCGCAACCACAAATCATGAACTGTCCCGCACCACTCTGAAAGTCGCCCAGCAGAACCTCAACCTGATTAGACGAGGCGCCTCTCCTGCTGAACTCCGACAGGCTGAGGCGGAGCTCAGGCAGTCTGTGGCCGCCCTGGACAAATCGAGGAACGGCCTGGAAGCTGCGATACATACACTTGAACTGGCAACCCTCCGGTCCCCGGTAGACGGGATCGTGGCGAGAAGAGACCTGCATCCTGGCATGCTTGCGGATCAGGGCCAGATCGTTCTGATCATTGCGGGCGCAGGGGCCGAAAAGGTGATCGATGCCTGGGTGCCCGAGACCAACGCCTGGAAGATTCGGCTCGGGCATCCGGTGGAAATCTTGAGCAACCTGTTTGCCGACAGAGAGGAATTCATCGGTCAGGGCGAAGTCGCCGGATTTCACGGATATGCCGTGCACGGTGGTGGAGCCAGAACGTTTGAACTCGAAGTCAAGATTCTGGCTTCTCCGCTCCCACTCAAGTTTGGCTCCACCGCAGACCTGCGGATAATCGTTGGAAGGCGCAGCATACTGAAAATCTT
Source organism: Latescibacteria bacterium UBA2968 (assembly GCA_963694355.1). Taxonomy (GTDB): domain Bacteria; phylum Latescibacterota; class UBA2968; order UBA2968. The sequence goes on from CAVOEZ010000167.1 coordinate 3,144, forward strand.
GCTGGGAATTGAGGACCTGTCCGTGGTCCAGGCAAGCAGAGACAGCAACCCGGATAATCTTGATCCCCGGGAAAAACGCAACATGCTCCCGGACGCTGAACATGGGCAGGAAGCAAGAGATGGAAAAACGAAGCAAGATTCACTGAGCTCCCCCAAAGCAGAGGGTGGAGCCCCCAAAACCGAAAGTCCGTAAACTGATTCGAGGAAGAAAATGGCAAAAGCACAGCAGAAACGACAGAATACCAAAACTCGAAAATTCGTCTATTACTTTGGCGACGGCAAAGCCGACGGTACTGGTGTTATGAAGAACCTCCTGGGTGGAAAGGGAGCCAACCTTGCGGAAATGTCCAGCATTGGTATCCCTGTACCTGCAGGCTTCACCATTACTACCGAAGTCTGTACCTATTATTATGACCATAAAAAGCACTACCCGCGAGAACTAGAAAAGCAGACCCTCACCAACCTGAAGAAAGTGGAACGGGTGATGGGTGGAAAGTTCGGTGACCCGCGAAATCCCCTGTTGCTATCCGTCCGGTCGGGAGCCAGAGTCTCGATGCCGGGTATGATGGAAACCGTACTGAACCTCGGACTCAATGATGAGATCGCCGAGGGCCTGATCAAGAAATCTGGCAACGAGCGATTCGTTTATGATGCGTATCGCCGTTTCATTCAAACCTACGGTGACGTTGTTATGGGGGTCCAGCCGGAAGGGCAGGAACACGATCCTTTTGAGGTCGCCATCGAAAAAATCAAGGACCGACGCGGCATCCAGTTAGACACGGAGCTGACAACGGACGACCTCAAGGAACTGGTCATCGCCTTTAAAAAAATAGTAAAACAACGTACCAAAATAGACTTTCCATCCGACCCTATAGAACAACTGTGGGGCGGTATTGGCGCAGTATTTGGATCCTGGATGGGGCAGCGTGCAATCATTTACAGGAATATCAACAGTATCCCGCATAACTGGGGTACGGCTGTCAATGTCCAGTCGATGGTTTACGGAAATATGGGTAATGACTGCGCCACGGGTGTCGCGTTCACGCGCAACCCCTCAACCGGCGAAAGGAAGTTCTACGGCGAGTATCTCATCAACGCGCAGGGGGAAGATGTGGTGGCCGGAGTCAGAACACCGGAGCCTGTGATCAAGATGAAACGTCAGCTTCCCAAGGCATACGAGACCCTGGAGGGGATCTATAAACGCCTTGAAAAACATTACAGAGAAATGCAGGATATTGAATTTACCGTGCAGGAGGGCCGGCTCTGGATGCTTCAGACCAGAACAGGCAAACGAACCGCGGCTGCCGCCCTCAAGATCGCAGTGGATATGGTCAAGGAACGCCTGATCACAAAGAAAGAGGCAATTGCCAGTCTGGATCCCGCACAGCTCGATCAACTACTGCACCCCACCTTTGATCCGAAAGCCCAGCGACAGGTAATTTCCAAAGGTCTGCCGGCATCTCCAGGTGCAGCGAGCGGCAAGGTGGTATTTTCCGCTGCCGAGGCAGAGACCCAGGCAGCGAAAGGCGAAGATACAATTCTTGTGCGCCTCGAGACATCCCCCGAGGACATTGGTGGGATGAATGCCGCCAAAGGTATCCTGACGGCCCGGGGCGGAATGACCTCCCACGCCGCCGTGGTTGCCAGAGGGATGGGCAAATGCTGTGTCGCCGGGTGCGGCGAACTCGCGATCGACTACAAGAAAAATCAGTTCACCGCCAGAGGAAAAGTGGTAAAGGCAGGAGACTGGATTTCGCTGGATGGATCCTCGGGTGAGGTCATGCTGGGTCGGGTCGGCACACAGGAACCTAAACTTTCTGGAAATTTCTCCACGATCATGAAATGGGCAGATGAACTGCGCAAGCTGAATATCCGCACGAACGCAGACACGCCGCACGACTCAGAAGTTGCCCGAAAGTTTGGTGCCGAGGGTATAGGCCTGTGCCGGACAGAGCACATGTTTTTTGAGGGCGACAGGATCCTTGCAGTCAGAGAAATGATTCTTGCAAATGACGTATCAGGACGTCGCAAAGCCCTGAAAAAACTTCTGCCCATTCAAAGGAGGGACTTCGAAGGGATCTTCAAGGCGATGAGCGGTTTCCCGGTCACCATCCGGCTCCTGGATCCCCCACTCCATGAATTTCTTCCTCACGAGAAGGATCAGCAGCAGGAAATGGCGAATCAGATGAAGGTGTCTGCACGAATCATTCGGGACAAGGTCGACTCGCTTCACGAGTTCAACCCGATGCTGGGTCACCGTGGCTGCCGGCTTGGAATTACTTATCCTGAAATCTATGAGATGCAGGTCAGGGCCATCTTCGAGGCCGCCGCAAATGTGAGGAAGAAACGGATCAAGGCGATTCCGGAAGTGATGATTCCTCTGGTAGGAACAGTCAGAGAATTTACAGATCTCAAAGACATGGTCGACGCGGTCGCAAAGGACGTGATGTCAGAAAGAAAAATAAAGCTCGAGTATATGGTCGGTACCATGATCGAGATTCCCCGCGCCGCACTTGTAGCAGACCAGATTGCGGAAACCGCGGAATTCTTCAGCTTCGGAACAAATGACCTGACTCAGATGACCTTCGGTTATTCCAGAGATGATGCCGGAAAATTTCTACCGGAATATGTGGATCGAGGCATCCTCGGAGAAGATCCATTCCAAAGCTTGGACCAGGAAGGCGTGGGGCAGTTGGTTCAGTTGGGTACCGAAAGGGGTCGCGGAACACGAAAGACACTGAAGGTCGGTATCTGTGGCGAGCACGGTGGCGACCCTGAATCGGTCAAATTTTGTCACCGGGTAGGGATGAACTACGTATCCTGCTCACCATTCAGAATTCCCATTGCCAGACTTTCTGCCGCCCAGGCTGCAATCGCATAGCAAGTAGCCGGGTAAAACTGGAGCTCAATGAAGCCCTGCCTAATCCCACGTGTGAGTTAGGCGGGGCTTCTCTTGATTTCGTTCAACCGTTAGCCTATATTGACTACTGAATTTCGCTCCCCCAAATTCATACTCCATTCCGCCAGATCGGCCTCTTCTTCCCCTCCCAGTGGGTCTTTTTGGTGATTGACTTCCTTCGAGCCAATGTCCCGACTCATCGCGATAGCGAATCAAAAAGGTGGCGTGGGCAAAACCACGACCGCTGTTAATCTTGCGGCTTGCCTTGCGGCTGCTGAAAAACCCACCCTGCTCATCGATCTGGACCCGCAGGCCAATACAACCAGCGGCTATGGGTGTGTGCTTCAGAAGAATGACCCATGCATCTATGAAGTACTGATGCACAAGTATGCATTGAACGAAGTGAAGAGACAAACCGAGGTGCCATTTCTCGATCTGGTCCCATCGCATATCCGACTCACTGGTGCCGAAGTTGAAATGGTGAGTGTGATCTCCAGAGAACGCAGACTTGAGGAAGCTCTCGAGAATTTTCGCGCAAGCTACGATTTTATCATCATCGATTGTCCACCCTCATTGGGGTTGCTCACACTGAACGCACTTACTGCTGCGGACTCGGTGCTCATCCCCATTCAATGCGAATATTATGCACTCGAGGGTCTCGGAAAACTCCTGAACACCGTCCGGCTGGTGCAAAAACACCTGAACCCGCAATTGAAGATCGAAGGTGTTCTTCTCACGATGTTCGACGGTCGGCTGAATCTCTCGCGTCAAGTTGCCGATGAAGCGAGAACCCACTTTGGTGATCAGGTCTACAAAACGGTTATTGGACGAAATGTGAAACTTGGTGAAGCACCAAGTTTCGGGAAACCCATTATCCTTTACGACATCATGTCCCCCGGTGCTCAAAACTATATCAGTCTTGCTGGAGAGGTGATCAGCCATGGCTAAACGCAATGCCCTGGGCAGAGGCTTGAGTGCGCTCATCCCCGGCGCAGAAGATGATACATTCGACGAAACCGAAGCCCTTACGGAGATCCCACCGAAAACCGGCGCAGGGATTGCTGAAATCAGTGTGGAGGATATTGAACCAAATCCGCACCAGCCGCGCACGGTTTTCGATCCTGACGCCGTCGCCGAACTCTCCAATTCCATCAGGGAAAAAGGGATCATTCAGCCTATAAGTGTCCGGCGATTCGGAGACGGATATCAGCTCATTGCCGGAGAGCGCCGCCTCAGAGCCGCCCAGTTAGCGAATCTGAAGGTGGTTCCTGCTCAGATTCTGGATATCGGAACTGATGAAGAAATGATGGAGATTTCGCTGATCGAGAATGTTCAGCGGGAAGATCTGAGTCCCATCGAAGAAGCAAGGGCCTACAGGGCACTTATGGAAGAGTGTTTCCTAACGCAGGAGGAAGTGGCCCAAAAGGTCGGCAAGGATCGCAGCACCATCACAAACACACTGAGACTCCTGAACCTGGCACTTGAAGTCCGCGATGCGCTGCAAGCCAAAGACATATCCATGGGTCATGCCCGTGCCCTTCTTGGACTGGAAAATGAAAATTTGCAGAGCACAATATGCAGGCAAGTCATTTCAGAAGGTCTATCTGTTCGCAGGGTAGAGGCGCTCGTAAAGACTTATCGGGAAGGAGCCAAAGAAAATGCCGGTCCTTCGCGTCCAGCAAAAGATCCACAGACCCGCTCCATTGAAGAAGACCTTCAGCGGAGATTCGGCACTGCGGTGAACATCAGCAGAAAAGGTAAAAAGGGTCGTATAGAGATCGAGTTTTATACCAATGAAGACCTGGAAAGACTCC
>CAVOEZ010000168.1:0-7853 GCA_963694355.1 Latescibacteria bacterium UBA2968
AGGATATCGCCAATCATCACAGGGTGATTCCACGTCTTCCCCTCGATTGCCGGCATCAATGCGACTTCAGCGAACTTACCCGAAGTTGCCGAAACGAGCGCCAGCTCACCCCGCTCTGATAGCACCAGGAGCAAATCCTGGTCGGCCAGCAGGAGCATCTGACCGTGACCGTATCGCCCACCCTTCCACTTGCGCTTTCCATTCTCCAGATCGATACACGCAAGGATGCTCCCATCAAAGCCGTAGGCGTGACCTTTGTGCACAACGAAATCGCTAAAGTATGGCTTCAACCGATTCGACGTCCATAGTTCGCGGGTCTTCCATTCTCCAGATTCGTTCGAAACCTCGATACGACGCAGGCCTGTCCCGCCCATCGCCTCGCCGTTGCTCATCAGGAGATCCCCTCCCGAAATCATTGCAGGCTGTAAAATGCTCGATTCGTCCCGCGAGGGCAGCTCCCAGAGGAGGTCGCCATCCGAAGGGGAAACACTCGCCGCACCCGCCCAACCCATCAAGACAATCTGTTCGACCCCATCGATTGTAAAAAGATGTGGCGAACTGTAGCCGCCACCACGACTCGGTCCGAACCAGCGCGGTTCACCCGTAGCCGGATCGTAAGCGGCGAGCGTACCCGAGGCCGCGACAAAGACGGTGTTTCCGACGATCAAAGGCGAACTCGAAAAACCCCAGCCTGGAACCTTCACCCCGGTGTCAGACCCTACGTTTCGAGACCAGACCACCGAACCGTCTGCGGCATCCAGGACATTCAAGACACCCGTCGCACCGAACGCATAAACGCGACCCTCACTGAGCGTCGGAGTAGCGCGAGGACCAGCGCCCGCCATCGCTTCCCAGAATCTAACCGGATCACTGTGTCTCCAAACGGGCTCACCCGTAGCGACACTGTAACAGGACACGACTTCTTCCTCGCCACGCTGCTCCTGGGTGTACATCAAATCGCCCTGAACCGCGAACGAAGACCACCCGGGCCCTACAGGTCTTCTCCAGAGCTCAACAGGCGGCGAGGCCAACCAGTCTGTCTCGATGCCTGTTCCAGACAATACCGAATTCCGGTTGGACCCGCGAAAGCCGGGCCACTCCGGTTCGGCCGACAGCGCACCCGCTGCCGGGGCGCCCTCCAGCAGATCACTTTCAGAGTCGGCGAGAAGCATCTCCTCCGGAGTCGCTGCCCATCGCCAGACGAAATCCGAACCGTCAGAGCCCCTGAAGCCGTCCGATCGCAGGAGCGTCCAAAAACCGCACGCAATCAGAACTGACGCGACCATCGTTACACGCCTGAGACCAGGATCCAATCGACCGCTTACCGATGCCCAAATTACAAAGCACAGACTCAGAGCGGGGAGCGCGTAAACGAAGAACATCATCCCCATCATTCCGGTCGCAATCGACTTGTGGAGCGCGACGGGCGTGACTACAAGGGCGGCGATCATCAATAACGCGCCCCCCCATCGGTCGGCACGTGGAGCCCGGCTGAAAAACGCCCACCAGATCATAACACCCAATCCACCCAGCATGCCACCAAAAACGCCGACCATTCCCGCTTCGGGAACGATGAAAGGTAGCAAGAATTTGAGCACACCCAGGAGCAACACAAGCCCTACCCTGGCCACAATCTCAAAGCCCGCTCCGATACCGTCTGTTCGTTTGCCATATTTATCTACTCCTGAAAGTATGGTCCTGGGTGAACCGCGAGCCACCGTCTATCGACGCCTACAGAATACAGACACCTTGCAGACTGTTTGACGCCCCAACCGCTTGTAGTGCCTCACTTTTCGGGGTGCTTTGAAAGCCACTACGCTCAGTCGTGCACTTGGAAGGGGTTGGATCAAGCACTGATACGTTCGTCGAATTATGGTTACCGCTCCGCCAACCGGCGTCCAACAATATCCTGCAAGTGGAACTGGATTGCAATTGAAAGAGAGGGGAGTGTGTATTCCACCCCCACCATACAACCTGTTGACATCGCCTCATATCGGTCCGATTCTATCTACGCTACCCCATCCAGAAATCCCCATCCTAACAGGAAAACAGATGACACCAGACAGACTCCTGAGGCAAGCCACACCGGAAGACACTGAGTTCGCATTTCTAACAATGGAGAAAGCCTTCCGGATTTATCTGGAACCCGTATTCGGATGGGACGACTCAGTACAGCGAGAAAAACACCGTGAGCGGTTCAGTCCTGAGCGTAACCGAATCATCATGGATTCCGGGGAAGATGTGGGCATTCTCCGCACCTATCCAGACGACCAGTTTCAGAAATTGAGTCAGCTCTTCATCCTTCCAGAGTATCAGGGAAGAGGACTCGGAGAATCCGTGCTAAAAATCGTCCTGCAGGAAGCCAGGGAAAGGGACCTCCCGGTCCGTCTCATGGTGCTCAAAAACAACCCGCGCGCCATCCAGTTCTACAAGCGATTCGGATTCGAAACCATCGATCACGACGAGAATCATTTCACGATGGAAGCATCCTGAGCGAGACAGCAGGAGATCGCAGAATGCCCCTCACACTTGTCGAGCGATACAATCCGGACTAGCCAAACTGGTTTCACGAACTGAAATCACGCTTCGAAAGCGCCCTTTCCGGTCGTGTGCTAAGAATAGAACACGTGGGCAGCACCGCGGTCCCGGGGATGACTGCAAAACCGATCATCGACATCGACATCGTCTTCCCAAACGGCCAATTCAGTGCGGTCAAAGATGGCCTGGAAGAACTCGGGTATTTTCACGAGGGCAATCTTGGAATTAAAGACCGGGATGCGTTCGACGTATCAGATCCAGAAATCAAGGCGACACTCAAAGCCCACCACCCCTACGCGTGTCCGGAATCGAGTGCGGAACTGCAGCGACACCTGGACTTCCGAAATTTCTTGAGAGCGCGCCCGGAATTCCTCAAGCGGCTCAGCGACCTCAAGTGGGAACTCGCAGAAAAACACGACAATGACCGCCAGGCCTATATAGACGGAAAGGCGGAACTGTGTCAGGAGATCCTTCGAAAAGCGAGGGGGATGCAATGATCAACAGAGCTGATGTGTACAGCGCAATGGGATGGACGATCGGCGGAGATTCATCATTTTTTCCGGTCTTGTCGCAGTGATCTCGCTCTGACTTTCAGGGGGCGTCCGGGCATCAATGTGGCCCTAGCACCCATTGTGGCAGCGAATGCTGCGATCCAGCAACGTGGTGGTTGGGAAGCTGGTCAATGTCGAAGGAAATGCGATCGGAATAGAGCGCAGGAGGGATAAGCTGGGCAGCAGAAAAAGCGATGATGAAATCGCCAAAAGTATCTCGTCGACCTACCAAGTAAAGGATCGAACCTTCAATTGTTGGTCTAATCCCGGCGCAAACACCAAAAATCTCCAATCGCGACATCTCGCGTTCCAACTGCTCAAGCTCATGTCCTCTGCTTGACGGTTCCCCGCTCCATAACCAATACGCAATCCCGGGAGAAACAGGTGTCCGGCGCCTGCCAGGTCCCGTCCTGGTCGGGCTCAACGCTGCCAAGGTCGGTTTCCGTGCCCGTGGCGATATCAAAATAGAATGCACGGTAGGCCTCCCCGTCTTCGATCCCTTTAATCTTCGGTCCATCCCAACAGTACATCCGCTTGTGTGGTACATAGATGAACCGGACTTCGCCCGGGATGCCCGCCGCGTAACTCAGCTTGTAGTTGTCCGAGGTGCGCGGTTCCTCCAGCCACTCCAGGTGCGGCTCGAATCGCCACCATTCGTATCGCTGCAAGAGTTGTGCGCTTCGGCCCACCTGTTTGGCACCCGGGTATTGTGCTGCCTCCTCCCAGGTCGTATCCTCGTGCACTCGGCTGTTTGTCTGGGCGTCTGCACCACCGAACTGTTCTTCAGTAGAATTCATCTGCCAGAGTCCGCCCGCACCATAGGTATGTCCACACGCACCGGACATCATACAAACCCAGAACGAAAATCGCTGAACGTCCTGCCAATTCGTGTGCTGATGGCCCTCATAGCAGACTTCGGAATTCAAAACAGGTAGAACCGGCTCTGCAGCGTATTCACGGCACACCGTTTCCACAGTATCAGCGATCCGGTTCCAACCGTTATGACCGCCTGTCTGGACCATGTCGAAGTCAAGGATGCCCGCATCGTGGACACACTCTCTAGACGTCTTCGCGGGATGTATGGTCACAGGATGGTGGTACGGATCGATTTTCCTCACGTATCGACCTACCTCGGTCCAGCCATCCTTCTGGAGAGCAGATGCGCGCTCGCGATCATCGGCATAGAAAGAAGAGGTAGCCTCACCGGCAAGTGTCCAGACAACGGGATACGCACCATAGCGCGCAATAAGATACCGCCACATCTTCTTCGCATTCTCGACACCCATATAAAGGATATAATATCCCCAACAGGCGAAGATGCACGGCACCAGCCCATTTTTGACCAGCCACTGGATGCGGAGATCGGCCAAATCGAAGTACGATGGTCGCAAGCCAGCGTAGCCCTCTTCCCAAGGATAACCCGCTTCGTTGTTGCACCGTGAGTCAAACTCCTCTTCGATTAGAGGAAACATCCCCATAACAAGCTGAATCACCGAGAATCCCCGCTCGCGGCGGTTGGCGGCCAATGTCTGAAAGCTCTCCGGCCAAGTCAGGCGTTTCGCCAGACCCATCCACCAGGTGTCAGCAAGCCAGAAGAAAGGTGTTCCATCCACGTGTTCCAGATAGCGCCTGTTTTCGCTGACCCTGAGTGGCCCATGAATCAGGAGCGAGTTCTCCCCATCGTAGGGATTGGCCGTGATACGCCCTTCTCTTCCGTGCAGGTCGCAATCCGTCTCATCCGTGCAAATCGTTCGGTAGGTGTATTCGCCGGGGGCAGGCGGCGAGAACCTGATCCGCCATTCGTTCTCCCCTGCCCAGTAGGTGGGCACTCTCCAATCGCGACCTTCTGAGTTGCTGATCAGGACATCCAACTCGATATCGTTGAACGGATCAACGTGAACCTTACCCGTCGTGAATCCCCATTCCGACGCACAGTTTTCGATTCCAAAAATGCGACCCTCCATCTTGTTCTCCTCCCGTGTGGTTCAGTATGCCGATACCGATCCGCATTCCTACGGTCCCTTTCCCCCAATCTGGTTCTGTCTGGGGAAGTGCACGACACAATCACTTCCTTTTCGAGAGCATCTGCAACACAGATCTGATCCCTCCGTAATGCCGCTCCTGGAAAAGCTCGAGCAATCTATCATCCGTGCGATCTATCGTGGACTGATTGCATTCAGCACACCTGTCCCCCTCAACATCAAACGCCGGAACCTTCATCTTGCTGTATAACCACGCAGGAAGTGAACCAGGGGAAGTCGTGAAACTCAGCCCAGGCTCACGGCTACGCGAAGGATACATACCGTGGGTGTAGGACGTGCACATCGCATTGCAAGACCTGCGGTACGCACCATCGCCCTCAGCAGACCTGGGACCCAGGAAGTGGCAATCGCAAATGCTTGCCAGGTGATGGTAGTTGAAAACCACGCGTGGTCGCACCATCTTCACAAAATTAACGACGGCCCTGGTTTCAGGTTCTGACTCAGGCTTAACGCCACGATAGGTCCCAGAGTTCGGATCATCGGTTGACAATCCATACATATGATTCACAACCTCCCAATCCGCATCGAAATTACGATTGATATCCACCCCTCGAGGGTTCCTCCGCAGGTACCAAGGGCACCCGTCAACCTGGCGTTCGCGTTCGTCACCATTTACAGCCGGCAAAATCGCCACGCCAGTCTTTTTCAATAGATCGGGATCCTCAACAACAAGCCGTTCAAGGGCAGGAATCATCAACTCCGGTCCGGATTCGCCGGCGTGCACCAGGCCAGTCAGCGCAACACAACGGGTTCGGCTGCCGACACGTAGCCCCGAGAGACTCTTATGAGATGCAGTCTTGCCAAAGACCGTGTATTCGATCAAATCGGGAAACCGGCGTGCAAGCGCCCGCATCCTCCGAAGAATCTCCGTGCGCGGCCACCAGATTCCTGGATCACGGACCTTGACGGCGAAGGGACCCTGGGTTCTGGATCGCCCAACGCGAATCCAGTACACGTAAGTGGCCCCCGCGCGGACATTCGCATCCCTGCAGACCACCTTACCATCATCCTTCCGTTCGATTTTGCAGCCGCTGTACGCGTCCCGACTGCCCGGCTTCATCGACTCAAAATAGCTCGCGTAGTGTTTGCCAAAGACGAACCGACTGGCCGTGCGCCGAAGAACACGTATCCTGGAAATATTCCCGATTGGCGACTGGGGCATACTGAATGTCAGTTCCACCACTTTGTTCCTAACACATGTGCGACATTCCATTTTATCCATCCTCGGGAAGCAGGTATTACCCGCCGGGTTTCTTTAGACCACTCTTGCCGTGAGATCTTTCGGCAAATTGTATTCCGGAAGTTAGTGAATTCAGTCCATTGCCCGATGACAAAGTTTCCTGGTGACTCACCTCACGCGCAGAGATTCTTCGCGCACAAGCGATTGAAGTGGGCCAGGAGTCCGGAGGTACAGCGCTCAGAATGACTTCCCGGTCCTCCGGGTTAAGTAAGGAAACTAGGACGCGCGACAATAGCCTGCTCTATTCTCCAGTATTTCTCCTTTGGTTATTTAATACTATTTAATAGTATATTCCGAATCCGAAATTTGTAAAATTTCAATTAAGCAGTTGATATTAAACAATAAAGTGTCTATTAAGCTTTCAAGAAATTTATCAGAAACTTTGTTCTACAACCAAAATTCCACACGTCTGGAATTTTCATCTCAGACAAACTCTATTTCAGAGTACGTCATTTTAACACCCGCTACTCGCTTCCCATTTCTACTGCCGCGTCCACCAATTTCTGTCCGGCGAGCCAGGTCATTGGCGCCGGGAGATCGGAATTGAACTTGAAGGCCGATCGCACTTCGTAGCCTCCCAGGTCCCAGCCAATTTTCGACGGGAAATAGCCTGCGTGTGCGTTGGCCTGATTCACGAGCATCACCCTCTCGTTCGGCCAGCGATCTCTCAACTCAATCCCCCAGGAGCCAAATAGCTGTCCCGGAAAGCAGGCAAGGAAGAGATCACCAACGCGAAATCCCTGGACCTCCAGTTGGACCTCTGTCACAATTGGCTCACCTGAGGCACGCATTTCCAACTGATCGCTCGCCCAGGCGGGCTCGTAACCGCTGCCCGATTTGGCGAGTGCCTTCAGCTCCTCCTCCGACGGAATATCGTCCAGCGGCACCTTGACGTAAACGTGCTCACCGCTCGTTCCGGAGACATCGCTGCAGGTCAGACTTTCACCCAATGTCTTCGCCGTCTTGGCGATCCCCTTCCCGATCTTTTCGACCTCAGCAAAATTCTGCTCGGGTCGGTAGGGGCCCACATCTCCCAGGCAACCGTTGAAGAATCCGGCGACACCGCCCCAGGCGTCCTCCAGCTCGTTGCACACCACGCCAGGGAAATCGGTCGACCAGTAGAAGTTCTTCCCCGTGAGAATCGTCGGGTGACACGCGTAGTCCACCCACGCGGCGACTGTCTCTCCCGCTTCGGTCACAAATCGAACGAGCCCCAGGGTGGAATCAATCGGCTGACCTTCATTTCTCCTGTTGTGATGAAACTCCGGTTCCTGCACCTGGCCGTAGCCCAACTTTACAGTCACCTGGCTGTCCGCCGCTTGAGCGACCGACGAAACGATCCCCGCGGTCACCGTAACCATATAATCCGGATCCGGATCCACAGACCGAAACTTGGTCGTCACCGGTCCAGAGTGCGTGTGCGTAGTCGCGATCAGAACCTTCTCCTGAGAAATCCCGGTCGCTCGGTTGACTGCCCCGCGA
>CAVOEZ010000169.1:0-7816 GCA_963694355.1 Latescibacteria bacterium UBA2968
TATCCTTTTGCAGGTCCGCCAGGGCTTCCTCAGTTAATGCCTGCCCGGTCAACAGACAACTGCGCACGGCGTGGTGTTCGACTCCGGAGAACAACAGCCCAAGCGCACTGAACAGTCCTGGCATTTCGGGTACAATGATCTCCGAAATCCTCAGCTCTTCTGCCAGACCTGCCGCGTGAATGGGGCCCGATCCGCCAAACGCCATCAAAGAGAAATCCCGGGGATCTCTCCCTCGTTCGGTTGAAACTGCTCTGAGTGCACGCATCGATCGGGCATTCGCAATCCTGTGTATGCCCTGCGCCGCTTCCAGAAGATTCATCCCAAGTGGACCGGCAATCCGGTCCTGCACCGAGCGTCTCGCCGACTCCGCATCGATGCAGACCTCACCGTCGGCCAGTTCGCCCGGGCGGATATATCCCAACACGACATTGGCATCTGTCACGGTGGGTTCGGTGCCGCCCCGTCCGTAACACACGGGACCAGGGACTGCGCCTGCGCTTCTGGGTCCCACACGCAATCCACCTGCCGCATCCAGGTAGGCGATGCTGCCTCCGCCCGATCCAACTTCCGCAATATCGATGCTGGGTGCGCGAATCAATTCGCCGCCGCCGCCAACCAGCCGATTACCTGCCGATACCGTCGCCCCAACCTCATACTCTGGACTGTATGAGATTTCTCCGGACTCGATCATAGACGCCTTGGCGGTCGTCCCACCCATATCAAAGGTGATGACGTGTTCGATTCCTATCTTCTTTGCAACGAATCCCGCAGCAAGCACACCGGCCGCAGGGCCGGATTCCAGAACATAAACGGGTCTTTCCTTCGCATCTTGTTCGGGTGTGAGGCCGCCTGCACTCTGCATGATCAGCACGGGTGCCTCTATGTGAAGATCCTTCAGCCCAGTCCTCATACGTTCGATATAATTCGCCATTATGGGTCTCACATAGGCGTTCACCACGGTAGTTGCTGTCCGCTCGTACTCCTTTCGCTCGGGCAGAACTTGCGATGACAGGGATATCGGTATTCCGGGCAAGTGTGACGCCAGGAACTCACCAATCATCCGTTCGTGTTCTGGATAGGCATACGAGTGGAGGGTGCACACCGCCACCGATTCGACTTCCTCGAGCTGGAGCGCCGTCTTTAATGCATCCAGCTCACCCATTTCGATCGGAGTGAGCACCTCGCCCTGCGCGGACATGCGCTCGGTTACTTCGTATCGCAAATAACGTTCAACAAGTTCCGGCGGCTTGTCGAAAAAGAGGTCGTACATCTGGGGTGCCCGGATTCTGCGCAGCTCCAGAACATCTCTGAAGCCTCTGGTCGTAATGAGGGCAGTCTTGGCGCCTCGATGCTCGAGTACCGCATTCGTAGCAACGGTGGTGCCGTGCGCAATGTCGCGAACGGCTTTTCCTTCGATGCCTGCTTGTTGAAGCAGGTGGGAAATGGCACTCAGAACAGCCGCTTCGAAGTTTGGCGGTGTGGAAGGCACCTTATGTGTCCAGATACCGCCCGTCCCGTCAATCACGATCACGTCGGTGAATGTTCCGCCTACGTCTGCGCCGATCCGCACAATGTCGCTAGTGGAATTCATTTGGGAATCACCGGAAGCAGAATGTGTGAGTCATATCCCTCACGATGATAGATACGTTGATGGGCAATCTGTTTCTTGTCATCGAGACCGAATGTCGTACCTGTGTTCAAATTGCGATCGAATCTGGGAAAATTACTGCTCGAAATCTCCAGTCTGATCCGGTGTCCTGGCTTGAAGAAATTGCTGGTCTCCCAGAGCATAAAGCGATACGCCACGATCTCACCAGGCGCGATCAGGGTGGGGTCTTCGAATGATTCCCTGAATCGAGCGCGAAGGATACCTTCAGTGATATGAATTGCCTTTCCGTCTGGATTTACGTCTACGAGCGTGGCTGTAAAATCCGTATCGGTTGCGCTGGATTCAGCGAAAAGTCTCATTTCGATGGGTCCGGTCACCTCCAACCCTTCCTTTAGAACAGGACTCGTGTATACGAGTACATCCTCGCGTTGCTCGAGTTCGCTTCTGTCCCTTGGACCCGTGTTCGAGGGAAACATGCTCTGCCCACCCAGAGTGGGAACGGGATGGTCCGGATCGTAATCGAATTCATCTACGGGTTCATCACCGGGCGGGTCTTCGCGAAGCTCCCCGTTCCCGCCGGCAGAATTCGCATTGCCGTTGCTGTGGAGGAAGAAAGGGGTGTATTGGGTGTTCTCGAGTGGCCAGCTCGACTCCGAACGCCAGATATTCGCTCCCATCACAAAGATCCGAACAGGTGGCTCGTCATCGATCCCGGTGTGCCTGCCGCGCATTCTCTGGTCATACCAGCGTACGTGCTCGGCCGGAATATCGACCTCTGCGTTCGGCCCAAAGTCCACATCACCATAGGGCTCCGCGCTGCCAATCAGGGAATGTGTCCAGGGGCCAACCATCAACCTTGAGCGCTTCTTCGCCTCATCCGATCCCGAACGCTTCCATCCGGCATAGCACTTGAACCCTTCGTGCACCAAATTGTCATACCAACCCGTGATGAAATAGGCCGGTGTGTCCACCTCCGGGTATTTTGCCTTCATGCTGTAGGAAGACCAGAAATCGTCGAAAGTGTCGTGGCGAATGACATCCCGGTAAAACGGTCGGTCTGCGATATCATCCAGGGCTGTGATAAGTGGGAGTCT
This sequence comes from Latescibacteria bacterium UBA2968, assembly GCA_963694355.1. GTDB lineage: Bacteria > Latescibacterota > UBA2968 > UBA2968. The sequence goes on from CAVOEZ010000169.1 coordinate 2,704, forward strand.
TCGGTACACCTCGGCCCAGTCGATTAGCTCCCGGGGGCCATTCTGATTCGTCCGATCCCCCAACCAGATCCAGTTCATCGAATTCTGAAGTTGTAGAACACCATTGTATCGCAAGTGTCCATAATTGTCTTCCTGATTCGCAATAGGAACCAGAGCCTTTACATATCGACTCTTGTACGGCGCGGGCAATATCTGCGTGAAACCGGGATAGGAAATTCCAAACGTCCCAATTGTCCCATCGCACCAGGCCTGTTTGCCAATCCATTCCTGTGTATCGTAGCCGTCCTGCGCCTCGTCAATGTAGGGACGCCATTTCCCGCCCGACTCGTATCTCCCTCTCGAGTCTTGCATCACAACGGCATATCCATTCTCGACGAACCGGAGTGCCCACTCGATATATCTGGGATGCTGTGTGCTGTAGGGAGATCGAATGAGCAGAATCGGAAACCGGTCGCCGGTCACCGGTCGATACATGGCACCATACAGTTCAACACCATCCCGCATCGGAATTCGAAGATCGAGCTGTATTCTGACTTGTGGCTCCATAGTCATTCCTGTGAGTATCGGTTAAAGCCCTGTTTGCAGGACGCGCCTCCCAAGTTCATTTGAGAAAGCGTTCAAGGACATTCCTGGTAATGGTCGATATGTGCTCATCCACGGGTAAAGAACTTGGGTAGTTGATCGACCCGGTGGAGAACACCTCCCCGTTGCTCTGCGTCTGGTGATATACGATTTCAGCTCCGCCATCATCGGGGTTGAGCCCTTTCGCGAGCAGCTGGGTGTCACCTGGCGAATTCGCCGACATCTTGTCCGTCTCGTGTCCGGATGCCCCGCCAGGACATCGCATATGCAGACACTTCTCTCCAAAAATGTCACCATTCTTCAGCCCGGTCCCCTGATAGATCCAGTGCGTTTCGTCGACCACACGATAGGGAGCTCCGGTCATGATTCCTGTTTCCGAGCAAACCACACCGAGCAGATTCGCTTCCGACTCGTGAAAGAGATCGAAGCGGCTGTCCAATCCGATCTTTTGCATATGACTGAACCCGCCGCCCTTGTCACCATTGCGACATACCATCGTGTATTCATCCAGAAATTGGATCTCACAATTCAGGCCGTTTCCACCCAGATACATCAGCTTCCCACCCCGTTCGAAAACCCACGCCTTCAGCTTGTAATACATCTCTGCAGACCAGTACTCCGGATGGGTGCTGATGATCAGCACCTGGTAATCGTCCAGGTCCAGTACTCCGGTGTGAAACTGTGTCTCGGCATACAAATCGTATTCGAATCCTTCACGCTCCAGCCAGCCGAAAAGGCGCCACTCGGCGGGGGCCACGTGGCAATTCGACCGGCCCTCGATTGGATCCGTAATCTGCTCTTCCTCTGCAATGAAATTGATCAGCTCCGGCCGATCGAAGGAAAGGGGTTTATACTCCCTGGAAACGAAATGAAGGTGTCTCGAGTCGGTGTATCGATTCAGATCCATCCGTGCGTTTACCGTAGGCTTGTCCGGAAACTGATCCGCGTGAATGTAATTGCTCCTCCCGCCGAAATTGTTATATGCATTCCAGTTCATGTTGGAGGCCAGAACCGCAACTTTGGACCTGGGCTCCGCAGGCGCCACAATCCATGGGAATGAAAAGAATGCGCCGGACTCCCCTCTGGCGTGCAGGTAGTAAAGCCCGGATCGCTCCGGTGCGGTCACATACTGTTTGTGTGTGGGACTTGTATACCCCTGGGAATTCCATTTGATTCCGCCCTGGGTATAGTCTCCATCCGGACAGATTTGCATGGTCGCGGCTGGACCGTGTTCGTCATACCATCCAATGGGTCCTACCAATTCCTTCTCCCACCCGTATCGCCAGAGTTCAAGTTTGTAGGCCTCCACTGAGTGAACTCTGAATTCCGATCGGTCTCCAGACTGGACCCACTTTGGCCACATATATCCAAGAAGTCCGTTTTTCAAGATCCTGAACTGGTAGGGTTCCGATAAAGGCAGGGTCAATTGGACACGCTTGGAGCCGTATCCATCTCGGTACAGGGTCACCAGAAAATCCCCTTCCCCGAGATCCGCGTACACTGCCCCGGTCGCTCGAGACCGTACTTCCACGGCCTTTCCCTGGCCTTCGAATTCCAGAAGTACATCGGGAACCGCCACATACCGTTCATCACTCACATATCCAATCAGCATTTCACGCTCCAATCGCAACATACGCCTTGACACCAAAAAACACTCGCAACATATTGATTTCAGATTACAGATGGACAATCCTGCGATTCTCCAGGCCCCTCCACGCTCAAAGACAGGATTAAAAATGGCTACCATCTCCGTTCCCGTCAGATACTACCATCAACCCCGCACCGCCTATGTCACAGAAGCAGATTTTCGCTTGAAAACGCTCGAATGGGACCTCGATGTAAGCCAGATCGCACTGATCCTGGTAGATGTCTGGAGCGATCACTACGTCTCAACCCACCTGGAACGCGGCGGCGAGATCACCCGCGAGCGAATCAGTCCTTTAATGGACGCATTCAGAAAAATGAACGCAGCCGTGATCCACGCACCCAGTCCGGCCTGCGCCAAAAGATACCCACAGTGGACGCAGTTTGCCGGTGACGACGAAGTGCAGGGAAGATCTGGCACAGGGCGTGATGCCTGGCCGCCATCGGAATTCCGGGCAAAGTCAGGTGATTACGAGAAATTTGCCCGACCCAAAGAGCCGCATCACCAGCTTTTCCACGACATCATCGCCAACAGAGACATCATTCCCGAGGCCAGACCGGCGGAAGGCGACCACGTCATTGTTACGGGTGACCAGCTGCACAGAGTGCTGAAACATAAAAAAATTCTTCAGCTCTTCTATGCCGGATTCGCCGCAAATATGTGCATCCCGTTCCGGGACTATGGAATGCGCGCGATGAAGGACAGAGGATATGATACCATACTTGTCCGGGACTGCACCTCTGCCATCGAGGTTGAAGACACCTTCGAAAATTTCGACCTGACCAGAAACGCCATCATCGATACGGAACTGACTGTGGGATATTCGACCACGTCTGCCGACCTGATTTCTGCAAGCAAATCAAGCGAATAGGTGCTACCTACACATTCTCCGGAACGAACTTTGCAGCCCCACGCAGAATCTCCACGCCAGCTCCCGGCAAGGTTCCGTTTTCACCAAGATGACGACGCCAGGACCTCGCACCTGGCATACCTCTGTACAATCCCATAATATGCCGCGCAATCGACATGAACCGCACGCCGGTCTCCAATTTCGCCTGCACATAGTCCTCGAACTCGGCGACGATCTCCTGTCGGGTCTTAACAGGATATTCGTCGCCATATAACTCCTGATCCACCGTGGCGAGAAAATATGGATTCTCGTATGCCTCACGTCCTACCATTGCGCCATCGACGGAACAAATCTGCTCGCGAATCTCGTCGATCGTTTTGATCCCCCCATTGATCACAACACACAAATCCGGGAACTCCTCCTTAATCCGATAAACCATGTCGTATCTGAGTGGCGGTATCTCTCTGTTCTCTCTTGGACTTAACCCGTCCAGCAAGGCCTTTCTTGCGTGGATTACGAACACCTTGCATCCGGCTTCGGAGATCTGACTCACGAATTGGGCCAGTTCCTCGTACGAATCCTGATCGTCGATTCCGGTCCGCGTCTTCACGGTTACCGGAATGCGAACGGCTTCCTGCATGGCGCCAATACACCGGGCTACCAGTTCGGGTTCGGCCATCAAACATGCCCCGAAATGTCCGGACTGAACTCTGTCGCTCGGGCATCCCAGGTTCAGGTTGATTTCGTCGAACCCGAAACCCTCACCAACTTTCGCACATTCCGCCAATTCCTTCGGGTCACTCCCACCCAGCTGCAGGGCGAGTGGATGTTCAGTGTCATCGTATCCAAGCAAATACTCCCGGTTCCCGTGAATGATGGCGCCGGTGGTGATCATCTCGGTGTACAGTAAAATCCGTTTTGAAATGATTCGGAGGAAATACCGTTCGTGCCGATCCGTCCAGTCCATCATCGGTGCAACGGAAACCTGCCTGTCTAATGCGTGCGTATCCAATCTAACCTCTTGGGATTTTTTACTGGCATCCTTGCCATTTTCTTCCTTACGTTGTTTTCGTGCAAGCTCTCCAGCGATTTCCAATTTTCAAAGCTACTGAATTCCGCCCGGCAACCAGCTATCGCTCTCGACGCTAACCCGCAATACATAAGGGAACTCGAATGCTCTCACGACTCTCCACCAATCCGATTATTCGTCCAGACATGGATACCAGAATGGGCTCCAACATCAATGGACCCTCCCTGATTCGAGTTCCCGACTGGGTTGATAATCCACTCGGAAAGTACTACCTCTACTTCGGGCACCATCAGGGAAAATACATTCGTCTGGCGTATGCAGATGAACTCGAGGGCCCCTGGACCACGTATGAGAAGGGCGTCCTGGATCTGGAAGACGCTTACTGTTCAGCGCACGTGGCATCTCCGGACGTACATATCTTCGATGACACTCGAGAAATCCGCATGTACTATCATGGTCCCATACCCGGCAAAGGGCAGCAATCCAAGGTGGCCCTGTCACAGAATGGACTCGAGTTTGTCGCGAAACCGGAAGACCTTGGCTATTCCTACTTCCGGGTGTTCCACTGGAAGGGATGCACATATGCGCTGGGAATGCCGGGTATCTTCTACAGATCGAAAGACGGGATCACGAACTTCGAAGAGGGTCCGACCCTGTTCACCGAAGACATGCGCCATACCGCACTGAAGCTGGATGACAATATACTGACCGTTTATTACAGCAATGCCTTCGATTGCCCAGAGCGCATCCTTTCAGCTACCATCGATCTGAATCCAGACTGGATGGAATGGACACACACAGAGCCCCGGGTGGTACTCGAGCCTGAAGAGGACTATGAGGGTGCGGACCTGCCGCTGGTAGCCTCCGAACGCGGCTCAACCCACCAAAGAGTCCGTCAGCTTCGCGACCCGGGTATTTTCCGTGAGGGAGATGCAACCTATCTGCTCTACTCGGTTGCGGGAGAATCCGGAATTGCGATTGCCCGCTTTGTGGATTGAGAAACGGT
>CAVOEZ010000170.1:0-7805 GCA_963694355.1 Latescibacteria bacterium UBA2968
CGCCGGAGAAGCCGAAGCCGCCATTTCCGGCCACGGTGGTGATGATGCCCGAGGTATCGACTCTCCGCACTCGCTGGTTGCTGGTCTCTGCGAAGTAGAGATTTCCGACGGTGTCGAAAGCCATGCTGTAGGGGCCGTTCAGGTTGGCATCGGCAGCGGGTCCATCGTCGCCGGAGAAGCCGGCAATGCCGTTGCCCGCGAACGTGGTGATGGTGCCGACGGGATCCACCCTGCGGACGTGGCGGTTGGTCGAGATATAGAGGTTTCCGACGACGTCCATGATGACGCCGATCGGGCTTTTCAGGCTGGCCGTTACGGCGGGGCCTCCGTCTCCCGAGAAAGTGGGGGTGCCATTCCCTGCGACAGTAGTGATGATACCGGATGTGTCGATTTTGCGCACCCGGTGGTTGAAAAGGTCGCAGAAATAGATGTTTCCCACAGCGTCTACATACGTGCCATAGGGGTGGTCCACCAGGGCGCTGGCGGCGGGACCTCCATCGCCCGAGAATCCCCTCGTGCCGTTACCCGCGAGGGTGGTGATAATGCCAGATGTATCGATTTTGCGCACCCGGTGGTTCAGGTGGTCTGAGAAGTAGATGTTTCCAGCGGCGTCTACGAACTCCATCACCGGTTGGAAGAGGCCCGTATTGACGGCGGGCACGTTGTCGGCCGTGCCGAGGCCCACAACGGTTGATATAATCTGTCCGTAACCTTGGCCAGGCATCATCGCCCACAGCAGAACAATCGAACACAACATTTTGGAAGGTACAGTATGCCTGAGGAATTTCATTTAGTCGCCCTCGCTATATGTGATGTCGCCCGGATACCTCGTAGGCAGTCGCCGGCAGAAGCCGCGTTTCGGGCAGGCCATTGTGGGTTGGATATCTGATAAATTATTCTCAAGTGCGGGTCGTAGCAAATGAAAATGGCCCAAGGTCTTTTCGCCGTTTTTACAGACCGAGCGGAAGACCGTTGAGCCCCGACAGCAACGAGATAGGCAATTGCACTCATATTGGAAGCAATCCCTCCCAATACAATGCTCCGCCTCATCACACAAATTCATCATGGGTCAAGAAACGGCCTTGCTCCCACGTTGCCAAACAGAATCACAGCGAATACCTGTGAACTCTGATGATGTATGTATCCGCGCTGCCTGACCGGCCCCCGTTTCCAGCAGCGCTCCGTCCTTCATCTGTCGCCTGTTCGAAACCTCTACTTGGCAAAGATCATCTTGCGGACCGCCACGTTGGGGCCAGCCTCCAGCTTGTAGAGATACAGCCCGGTCGACACGGTCCGCCCAAACGCATTCTTCCCGTCCCATCTCACCTGGTAGTATCCCGCCTCCTGGTGCTCATGTGCCAGCACACGCACCGTCTGTCCCAACACGTTGTAAATCACCAGACGCACCTGTGCCGCTTCCGGAAGCGTATACCGGATCACAGTGGTCGGATTGAACGGGTTGGGATAGTTTTGCGCCAGTTGGAACCGGGCTGTCTGCACAATCTGGAGGGCAGCGCTCACCCCAGGGGTGAGGTCTGCTCCCCTGGCCACATCCACATTCCCAACGTCGTTTCCAATGGGGCTTTCGACAGGGGGTCCCATCTGGCGAGATTCTCCAACCGTAAATGTCACACCCGTCTGATCAGAAACCACCTGACGCGATTCTCCAACTGTAAGCGTCACACCCGTCTGATCAGAAACCACCTGGCGCGACGGACCCACCTGCATCGGCATGACAGGCTCAATCTTTCGCTCCACCACCACAGGCTTGGAACTCTTCTTGCCCTTGCCCTGGTTGTGAACCACGTGCACCTCACCCGACGCAGTCGTCGTATTCCCATTGCCGTCATCGGCAACCACCTCGATCGTGTAGATCCGCGTCCCCATATTACCAGATCGCTCGGCACGCAACTCCAGCGAATAGGTCCCATCACCATTGTCCGTCGCAATCCAGTCCGGATCCGTGTTCCCATCGCCCGGACCATTGATCGGCTGGTTGCTGGTCACGCTAACCCCAAAGGTGAGGGCGCCACCGATCTGGGCGCAGATGTCGGACACGGATCCACCGCCCACACGATGCATCTTATGGTTGGGCGGCCAGAGGTTGGTCACCGTCAGGTCCAGGCTCACATCAGGCGAGGCAGTATCCCGAACCGTCACATCCTGCGTCCCACTTGTAGTATTCCCGTTGCCATCATCGGCCGTCCAAGTCACCGGTGTAGTGCCCAGGGAGAAAAGTACCGGGGCATTGCTGGTGATGGTCACGGTACCACACGCATCACTCCCGGTGGCCGTCCCAATCGACACGGCCTGACCATTTGGACCCGAGCACTCCACAACGATATTGCCAGGAATCGTCAACGAAGGCGCAATCGTATCCACCACCATCACATCCTGTGTTCCACTGATAGCATTCCCCTCGGAGTCTGTAGCCTCCCATGTCACCACCGTCGTACCCAGAGAGAACAGTGTTGGAGCATCGCTGATCACCGATGGATTTGGATCACACACATCGATCGCGGTGGCCGTCCCAATCAATACGGTCTGGCCATCTGGACCCGAGCACTCCACAAGGATATCGCCAGGAATCATCAACGGAGGCGCAATCGTATCCACAACCGTCACATCCTGTGTCCCACTGGTGGTATTCCCGTTGCCATCATCGGCTATCCACGTCACGGTGGTGGTGCCCAAGGTGAAGAGCGACGGAGCATCGCTGGTGATAGCCACGGTACCACACGCATCGCTCCCGGTGGCACTGCCGATGTCCACGACCTGACCCCCCCGGGTGGAACACTCTACCGTCACATTGCCAGGAATCGTCAACAAAGGCGCAATCGTATCCTCGATGGTGATGTCCACATCGTCGGTATCGCTTTCCCCACTCGGGTCTGTCACTGTTAGCGTGACCGTGGTAATCCCAAGAGGAAAAGTGGCTTTGGGCGTAGAACTAGCTGCATCGTCGAAGGTGATGTTGGTTGCAGACCAGGCGAAGGTGAGGTCATCGCCATCCGGGTCGGAGGAGCCGGAGCCGTCGAGGGTGACTTCTGCGCCGTCGGATGAGGTGCACTCCACGGTATCTTCACCCGTCTTGTCCTCCCCGGCATTCCCGACCGGAGGTGAGTTTGAGCCGCTTGTGCAAGTCACCAGAACAGGATTGCCGTCGAGGAGATAAGGGGGAGGTGGGGTAAATTCGCAGTCTGAATTCACAGTGAAGAATGCCGAGTTAGAACCCTGAAACAGGCCGTATCTTCCTGGGAGCAAGTCCAGAACACCAGTTGAATGAATGGTCTTTATGTTCCTTCCAATGCTTTCGTCCCGAACTAAAAAGGAAGAGGAGGCCGCGGTCCCATCAAAGTCGATCTGGAGAACTTTCATTGGATCTATGGTCAGTTGGCTCGTTCCTGTGCCGAGAATTGGACCTGTAGGATCAATCCCTGTCAGCAGACCTGCACCATCCACTCTAAAGACAAGCCTTGTCCCACTGAATACCGCATAGAGACCCGGAAGCAGATCTACTGAGGTGGTCCCAAGAGCAACTCTGTTTCCCCGACCATTACTCTCATCCCGGACCATGAAGGGCCCCGAAACGGCGGTTGCGTCAATATCGATGGTGTGCACGCTTGCTGGATCTATGGTCAGTTGGCTTGTTCCCGCGCCGAGAAGTGGGTCCCCAGAATCAATTCCCGTCAGCGAACCTGTCGCATCCACTTCAAAGACAAGTCTCGCCCCGCTGAATACCGCATAGAGGCCCGGAAGCAGATCTACTGACGTGGTCCCTAAAGCAACTCTGTTTCCTCGACCATTACTCTCATCCCGGACCATGAAGTGCAGAGACACGGCAGTTCCGTCAATATCGATGGTGTGCACTCTTGCTGGGTCTATGGTCAGTTGGCTTGTTCCCGTGCCGAGAAGTGGACCCGCAGGATCAATCCCCGTCAGCAAACCTGTATCATCCACTTCAAAGACAAGTCTCGTCCCACTGAAGACCGCATAGATGCCCGGAAGCAGATCTACTGACGTGGTCCCAAGAGCAACTTTGTTTCCTCGACCATTACTCTCATCCCGGACCATGAAGTGCAGAGACACGGCGGTTCCGTCAATATCGATGGTGTGCACGCTTGCTGGATCTATGGTTAGTTGGTTTGTTCCCGCACCGAGAAGCGGACCCGTAGGATCAATCCCCGTCAGCGAACCTGTAGCATCCACTTCAAATGCGTGTCCCTGTCCACTGAACAGCTTGTACGGACCCGGCTGTAGGTCCAGGGTTTTAACTCCACCGAAGACAAAGTGCTGAAGGTTGGTTTCATTTCGAACAACGGAGTGAAGCGATACTGCTGATACATCAAAGGTAATCTGAAAAGCCTGCACAGGGGTGGTGAGGAATAGAACAAAACAGATAGAAAGAAGCAGAGAAATCCGCATAGCAGCTGGCATTTTGTTCGAGTTCATTAATTCCTCGCTATATGTAATGTCGCCCGGATACCTCGTAGGCAGCCGCCGGCAGAAGCCGTGTTACGGGCAGACCATTGTGAATTGGATATCTGACAAATTTTTCTCAAGTGCGGGTCGTAGCAAATAAAAAGGGCCCAAGGTCTTTTCGCCGATTTCACAGACCGTGCGAAAGACCGTTGAGCCTCGACCTCAACGGAACGAGATGTGCGGAATCTCTCCAGACAGAGATTCCTTGCTTTGTTAGGCTAAATAATGACGCGCTACCGTTTCAATAATACAACCGTTTCCTTGACGTTGTCAAACAGAATAAGCAAGGCAGAAAAGCGAAATATGCGACCTAACTCCACCGTTCAAACTACCAGGATGCCTATGTTGATTGATCTTCTTGTGTGGACTTCGATTGATTGTGGCATTGTTGCCTCCTGTCTCAATAACGGGACTACCCCCCTACCCGCAGCACCACACACGCCCCCTGCAAGCATCACGAAACCCGATACCGATCCACCGCCTCATCATCGACGTCGATTCCCAATCTCGGAGCATCCGGGATCTTTGCATAGCCGTCTTCGACGGTCAGCAGGGTTTCCGTTTTCACGAGCGCGTTGAGGGGAGACCAGACTTCTGTCGGCGGAGTTGGCGGCGTGGTAAAGACGATTTCCTGCATCCGGCACGAAGGGATGGTCGCACCAACCTGAAGTGACGCGATCAGGTTCATGCCGTGTGAGCCGTGGAAGATACAGTCGACACCGAAGAGTTCAGCCGCACCTACAATTTTCTTCAGATGCAGGAGAACGTTGGCACAGGGCGGCTGGATGAGCCGCCCGAGCACTTCTCTAAGGTTGGGAAGTAGGCCTTCCAGCCTGCCGCGCAGCAGAATGCCAATGACACCTGAACTCTTCCCGTCAAAGCGGCTGACGGCCCCAGACGAACCCAGCCTTCACTCCGTTTTTTCACGTTCTGCATAGTGCCGTAACCGTCTGTGACCTGAGTGACTGGGAAAGATTGAGCCACTTGACACACATAAACAATTTGTTTATTATAAATGTATGATACGGTCATTTGCCGATACGGAAGCCCAACGTTTCTACACAACCGGCAAATCCAGGCGCTATCCTGCCACCATCCAGAAACGGGCAATGATGCGACTAACACAATTGGATGCCGCCACACGATTGGACGACTTGCGCCTGCCGCCCTCGAATCGATTGGAAGCTCTTAAACATGACCGTAGAGGCCAATGGAGCATTCGTGTCAACAGCCAGTGGCGTGTATGTTTTCGCTTTGAAAACGGCGATATGCTGGATGTTGAAATCGTTGATTACCACCAATAGGAGCCTGTGATGGTTAAAAGTGGTTTACCGGCAATCCACCCGGGAGAATTCTTGCGTGAAATCCTGGGGGAGTTGGGTATTTCTCAAGCGCATTTCTCCCGCACCATTGATATTTCATCAATGCGGGTGTCTCATGTAGTAAATGGCACGCGCCCTGTCACCGCTGAGTTGGCACTCTTGTTTGGCCAGGCTCTTGGCCAGTCACCCCAGTACTGGCTCAATCTGCAGGCAGCTTACGACCTGAAAATTGCCGAAGCGGCTTTGGGCAAACAATTAGAAACCATTCCCGAGCTTCATACGCAACGTTGATCTTGCCTTCGGATTGTGACTTATTCTTCGCGCATCACGAAACCCGATACCGATCCACCGCCTCCTCATCGACATCGATTCCCAAACCCGGCGCATCGGGGATGTTCACATAACCATCTTCGACTGTCAGCAGGGTTTCCGTTTTGACCAGCGCGTTAAGGGGTGACCAGGCTTCTGTCGGCTGTGTTGGTGGCGTGGTGAACACGATTTCCTGCATTCGGCACGAAGGGATGGTTGCACCAACCTGAAGTGATGCGATCAGGTTCATGCCGTGTGAACCGTGGAAGATACAGTCGACACCGAAGAGTTCGGCCGCACCTGCAATTTTCTTCAGATGCAGAAGCACGTTGGCGCAGTGCGGCTGGATAATATCGAAGGACTGACCCTGGAGGTAGTCATCGTAGACCTCGAGGGGCTGATGCTCACCGCCCGTGATTGGAATCCTGGATTTAGCCCGCAAGCGCGCGTGTCTTTCAATGTCGCCGCGAACAAATGGCTCCTCTAGCCATTGAGCGCCCGCTTCGTACAGGGCGTCTGCTACGCGTAAACCCGTCGCGTCGTCCCAGTCTTCTCCTGGCGCGTCACCCGTCCGATCGAGCATGAGCTCAACTTTGTCTGCACCTCCCAGTCGTGAGCGGATCTGACGAACGGTTTCGACATCGCCCATCGGGTCAGGACGCCAGATACGGAATTTGAATGCCTTGTAGCCGAATTCGGCCAGGTGAGCGATGTCATCGGCCTGCTGCTCAGGCGTAACCTGAGTTTGATGGGCGTCGACCGGCCAAACCGTCGTGAGATACAGTTTCATCCGATTTCTGCAGCCGCCCCACAGGCGATGCAGCGGCTGACCGACCGACTTGCCGACAATGTCCCACAGCGCATTTTCAGCACCGTAAAAGTCGTGGCCCAACCCATTGGCGACCAGACGCTCGACCTGGACAGGGTCTTTTCCCAGGAGTAACTCCGCGGCTGCATCCGCGTCGATGCCCGACCAGCCGTAGCCCGTGATGCCCTCGTCCGTTCGGATCCGGATAACGGCGGATTTGTGGTAGTAGCCAAGCGTTTGTTCTTCTGCTGATATGGGAATTTCAATACTGAAAGATTCGACGGACGTGATTTTCATAGGGCGCCTCGGCAAAGTAATCTTCCTGTGAGATAGGGCATACCATGGGGGCAGAATAGGGTATCTGCAGGATTCTCGACAATCAAGTACCCGCCCCAGTCAGATGATGAAGGGCGTAGCTGCTCTTGAAGTGTCGGAGATACCCGGCTAAGGTTTGGCACCCCCATCACCCATCCAGACTACTCACCAACGGAAGCACGTACTCGTCCCCCACATTCACGAGATAGGTATAGCCCTCACCGTCCTCCTGAAGACCGCGAACAACGGTAATCTCCCCTGTCGATATCCCATCCTCCGTTACCGACGCAATCTTGTAACTCGTATCCATCGGCAAATCGTTCACGAAATGGATGGTGCCGCCGGCCAGGTCCACACCTTTCGGCAGAGGCGGATCGAGTGTCACCCGGTTGTCCTGGGGGTCGGTGGCGTCCACGTCTGACACCTTTCCCTTGAGAGTACCCTGCTCGGTCACAAGCGTCACGTCACCCACCGAAAGCCGTGTTCCCCCCACCATTCTCATCTGGACAACCTGCTCTCCCTTCCTCCTTATCAAACCGAACATCCCGTTGAAGGTGATCCCACCCTCA
>CAVOEZ010000171.1:0-7803 GCA_963694355.1 Latescibacteria bacterium UBA2968
CGGTTGCTACCTCAATAGAGGAACTGAACGAACTCGAGCGCGCTGTTCTGGGAAATGGCGTTCGGATAACCGCGATGTTCGGGATGCGCTTCCTACCGGCATTCAAATCGGCCCAAAAAGCGGTGAAGGAGGGACGGATCGGAGAGCCGATCCTGGCCACAGCACAGAAATCCTACAAGTTTGGAACCAGGCCGGAGTTCTACAAGCGAAGAGACACTTACGGGGGAACAATACCCTGGGTTGCAATTCACGCAGTGGACTATATCAGGTGGATTACCGGGTTGGAATACACTCGGGTGGGTGCAATTCAAGGCAATCTGTCGCACCCGGATTATCCCGGGTGCGAAGATCACGGTGGTATAATGTTTGAACTTTCAAACGGTGGCACTGCCCTGGTAAATTTTGATTATCTCCGTCCGGAGGCAGCCTCTGGACATGGAGACGATCGCCTGAGAGTAGCCGGGTCTTCTGGTGTAGTGGAGATCACAGATCTCGGTACCAGGGCTGAACTGACAAACCCGGAATCCGGGACGACATGCCTCGAACTGGAAGAGGAATGTGATTTCCTGGTCGACTTCGTAGAGGAAATCAAAGGGATTTCTCCACATACCATTCGGCCGCACGAAGCCATTCAGGTGACGCGAACTTGTCTGGAGGCCAGACGCGCGGCGGACCTGGGTCAGATTGTGGAACTTTCCCGATCCGATTCATATCCTTCTCCCTGACCTGGGTGATTATTTTTTGGGTACCAGGTTCAAAGGGTATTCCGAAAGAATTTCTACGCCGTCCTCCTGAATCCAGAATGTATTCTCCAACCTTACGCCCACCTGAAGTTCCTTTCCGTAACCTCCCGGTTCACAGGAAAATACGTCACCAACTTCGAAAACACCTTCCCGATCCCGGTTGATATCTGGTGCTTCGTGGGGCCGCAATCCAACACCGTGCCCGCCGTGATGAACAAGACCGTCCTTTTCGAGATACGGATGCTCCCGAGTCCTCGCATCGATTGTTTTCCATAGTTCGGTTGCACTGGTCCCTGGCTTGACAAGATCCGGTATATCCCTCAATATTCCGGCAATGTGATCGTATACGGATGCCTGAAGGTCCGTGGGCTCACCCCCAACAATATAAGTCCTGCAGAGGTCCGCCCAATAACCACGATAGTTGCTGTGCGCGTCAATTACGTACATCTCACCAACCTGAACTACGCGGTTGCGGGCAGTGCCTCCGAATTCGCCACATTGGTAGTCTCCGCCGTGGTAGATCACCTCCCCTACGGCCTCCATAGCGGCTTGTTGCGCTCCGGCCAGAATATCCAGCTCATTCATTCCCGGTTCCAAAATCTGTTGAACCCGCGTATATGCCGCAAAATCGGCTTGAATGCTCTTCCGTAACAAGTTTACCTCGTCCTTGTCTTTGCTCTTGTGCAGCTCTGCCAGCAAATCGTCGATTGGTTCCCATACGTCAGGAGCCAGTTTGCGCACCACCGTATCGGAAAGTAACTTGGGTATCCCCTCCTCCTGCCAACCGACACGCCGGATTCCTTTCTGCTGATCAAATTTGCCTTCAACCTCCTTGTTCAGAAGTCGCATAGGATCCGGATTCAAGGTATACATGATGTGCCAATCGTAAGTGATCCGGTCATCTACTGCCGCTTCACCCTCGTCAGTATGCGCAGCTACCCAGCTTCCACCCTCTGTTTCCAGGAACATGAACGCGGGGAAGTAGAACGCAGGAAATTGCGACAGCAACAGACCCGTGAAGTAATAAATCTCCTGGTGATCCGTCAAGACTACAGCGTCGATACCCTGTGCGCTCAACCTCTCCCTGAGCCGGTTCTGACGCGACCTGCACCCTTCCTGTGTAAGCATTACAAGACTCCTTTCAAGAACGCAACGAGCCGACGAGATTTCATTTGGGGTTTCCTCGTCAGATTTTGCATGATAACAGCCACGTCATTCAAGTCAAAGACCTTTCGGTAAGCCGAAGAAATTGAAGTGCATTAGGGAAAAGGTTTGAAACTCTTGCAGCCCGCCGAATTGAATCTTCACTTTGCCTTGAATGGACCTTTACAACACCGCAACCAGTAAACCAATCAGGATCTCTCAAGAGGTTGTTAAGAAAATGGCGAAGAAAAGCGTGAATGTAGCAATTGTGGGTATGGGAATCGGAAAACCGAACGGACGCGCGCTCTCGAGGAATGCCAGATCAGAAGTAGTGGCACTCTGCGATCTGGAAAAAGACAGGATGGTCGAGTTTGCTGCTGAACTGCCAGGTGATCCGAAACTGTACACGGACTACAAACGAATGTGCAAAGATCCAGAAATCGATGCCGTTTTTGTCGGAACACCCAACCAGTGGCACGTTCCAATTGCTCTGGAGGCGGTCCGGAACGGCAAACACGTGATGGTTACAAAACCTCTGGCCGACTCGGAGCGCGCTGCGCGAAAGCTCGTGGAAGCCGCAGAATCAGAGGGCGTTGTCAATATGATGTCGCTTTCTACTCGATTTGGCCAGAACTGCAGGTATCTGGGCAACCTGGCCAGAGAAAATACCATGGGAGAGCTCTATTACGCCAGAGCAAGAAGTATTCGACGTAGTGGAATTCCTGCATGGAATCTAGGATTTATCAAGGAAGGTGGAGGTGCATTCAGGGATATGGGGGTGCACGTCCTGGATGCTGCGTGGTGGATCCTGGGTCTCCCCAATCCAGTTACGGTCTCTGGCATATCAGGCGCAAAATTCGGTCCCAAGGGAGAGGGATACTGGGAATATTCAAAACCTGCCAGGTCTGTATACACCCAATATGCAGCAGATGACTACTCAGGAGGATTGATCAGATTTGAAAATGACTCGGCCTTGCAGGTCGAAAGCTTCTGGGCGTCTCATCAACCGGAAGAATTCCAAATCGAATTGTTTGGCACCAAAGCGGGGGCAAGACTTCTGCCGCTGACTCTCTATAAAACGGAGAACGATGCCCCTCAGGATATTTCAGTGAATCTGCCCGGAAAAAAGGAAGCCTGGGACACCATAGCTGAGCATTTCGTGGAGTGCATCCTGGACGGAAAGACTTGTAGCGCACCACTGCGCCATGGATACAAGGTTCAAAAAATGATGGAGGCTCTACTAAAGAGTGCTCGAACAGGGAAAGAGGTCAGAATTACCAATGAGTGAAAACAAACACACCAGCAGCGATGGGATCGTGGTCACAGTGGGACAGGAAAATGCCCAGATCCTTGGAAATAACCACATCGCACTTCAGGCAGCGGTAGACTATGTCTCTGGCCATGGAGGCGGCACGGTGCTCATAGGTCCGGGTGAATATACCATGCTGGATTCTCTCCATTTGCGAAGTCACGTGACCCTAAGGGGTAGCGGCAAGAACACCATTCTGAAGAAGGGCGACAGCACGGAGAGTGCCCTTGTCCTGGACGGCGACTTTGGAGAAGAGCAGGTAACACTGGCAAACCCAAAGGGGTTCGAGCCCGGAAATGGGATCAGCGTCACGGACGATAATTCTGGAGGATTTCACACGGTGGTTGCTACCGTTCTGTGGGCGAATGGCTCCACACTTGGAGTCAGTAAACCTATGGGCGGCGATTACATGGTTAGTCGCAATGCAAGGGCGGCGGCGACCTTCCCCGTGGTAAGTGGCTACCACGTGGAGGGCGTCCAGATTGAAGAGCTCACGATTCAGGGCAACAAGAACGCGAATCCCTACCTGACGGGTTGCCGGGCGGCAGGTATATTCCTGTACAGAAGTCACGGGACGGTCATCAAGTCCTGCAATGTATATGACTACAATGGGGATGGGATCAGCTTTCAGCAAAGCCAGCAGGTGGTGGTAGAAGATTGTGCTTGTGCCGGCAACACACACCTGGGGTTGCATCCTGGAAGCGGCAGCGGATTTCCTGTTATCAGAAACTGTAAATCTGTAAAGAATGGCCGTATTGGACTTTTTCTATGCTGGCGTGTCAAACACGGGAAATTCGAGAACAATGTTCTCGAACAGAATGGCGAAACAGGAATCTCCATTGGTCATAAGGACACCGACAACCATTTTGTATCCAACTCTATCAACAAGAACACCAGGGAGGGGATTCTGTTCAGAAATGAATCCGAGCCCATGGCGGGGCACCGGAACACCTTTGAACAGAACCAGATTCAAGACAACGGAGAAGGCCCTGAAGGGTGTGGCATAAGGATTCAGGGTGAGACGCATGATCTCACATTCAGAAAAAACAGGATAGGCAGTGGCGAAGGTGAACAGTCCATTGGTATCCAGATCGGGGAAAACACAAAACGAATCGTGCTGGAAGACAACGACATGTTCCACCATACGATCACCGATATTGATGACAGAAGGAAAGAGGCTTCTTGAATCGAGTATTCCTGATTCTGTTTATGATGCTCCAGGGCGTGAATGAATCCTGTGGACAATCCGAGCAGTATACAATTGCTGAACGGAACGCAATTCATGCGCAGAATGCGCTTGGCAGGACTGCCGCATTTCTCCGAAAGTGGACAAGCAGAAAAGACCGATCTACATCTCTGTTGCGTCAGGGAGATGTGTGGCAGGTTGGTCTCCACGCTGCCCGGTTGTATCCTCAATTGATGATAGCTGCCCATCTCGTCAATCCATCCACGCTTGGAGGCTTCCTTAGCGAAACCCTGAGAGACGAGATCGGACTGACCTCTCGAATAAATAGCCTGCCGGATGACTATGCTTTCGATTCCAGGGATTTTGTGAAATCCAGGGTGGACACCAACCGAATTCGCCTTCAAGCCTCGAGATACGCAGTAGGCCTTCTGGCAACAACTCGTATCCTTGGTTCTGGTATCTGGATGGATCGGCTCGTGGATCTTACAGAGGACCTGTTCGATATTGCAGGCTCGAAATCCACTTTCAGCAAAGGTCCTTTGCCTTCAGATGAGGCGGAAGTTAACGGAAATTTACTCAAGGTTTTAACCTGGCTTGCACTCAGAACAGGTGAATCGAAATATATCGATCTTGCCCACAGAATCGGCGATACCTATTGTCTTGGAATACTGCCCAAAAATGGCGGGTTACCTGCGACAAAGTGGGATTGGGAAGCAGACCGGGCGAAAGATTCGGAGACTTCCCTCGAAGGGAAAGGGTTGGCCATTGTCGAAGGTCTCGTCCAGCTCTACGCCCACGATATGCGGAATGAAAGGGCCAGAGCGGAGATCTATCGCCCCACGATGGGTCATATGTTCAATGTCTTGCTGAGTCACGCAAGGACACCAGGCGGCAAGTTTTATTCACGGATAAACTCGGATGGACGGGGCGAGTTTACAGTCGATAAGAAGCGTGAATCTGCGGCTTGGCCTAGACTCCTGCAGGCGATGTTCGAGTTTGGACAAATCAGCGGCAATACTCACTATACTGAACCGGCAATCAGCGTACTGAAGGGCGTTGGTTCATCCGTAGATCCTGCATCAGTCCCAGCCTCAACGGGACTTGGAATCTTGAGTCTCGCCACTGCAATCGAGGCAGTCGATCCAGATTCCATCGAGAATGAAACCTGGACTTGGATCGATGCAGTGGCCGAAAGTATAACCAATCGCCATGGAAGCGTATCCACAGACCTCGAGGAGATCACTGCCGCCCGATTCCTCACCAGCTACGCTGTTCTCAAAACTGGGGGAACACGGCTCGTGCCGTGGTCTGAGGATCTGTCGTGGGGCTCAAGTATCGAGGGAGATACGCTGTTCGTGAGTATGGCTTCTCCTGTGAAGTGGAAGGGGAAGATCCTGATCGGGCGGGTACATAATTCGACATTACAGAATTCTTCGCTGCTCACCACAGAACCAGCAAGCAGGTATCCGATTCTGCAACCGAATCGCTATCTCGTAGAGGTCCATGGTACCAATGGAAGTGCGATTTGGAGCGGATCACAGATTCTTAAAGGTTTAGGGGTCAGCCTCTCACCGGACCACACCATTTACCTGAAGATCACCAACACAGGCCCACCCGGAAGAATCGGGACCAAGGAAGACCAGAAGGGTTCGCCACAGTAAATATCTATCACCACAGGAGCAAGAATGAAGGACCCAAGAATCACGCAAATAGCAGACATTCTGGTTAACTACTCGCTTGGAATTCAACCCGGCCAAAAACTCCTTCTGCGCGGCGGAAGCGCAGCCGAGCCACTCATTAAAGCAACTTACCGGGAAGCCCTGCGTGCGGGAGCGCTTGTTACTCCGCAGATAAGCCTTCCTGGAATGGCTAAAATCTTCTTTGATGAGGCAAATTCAGATCAATTGAAGTGGGTTCAACCTCTATACAGGATGGCGTCGGAGGAATTTGATGCATACCTCGCTATCGAATCGGACACCAACTCGCGCGAAGGGACAAACTATAATCGGGAAAAGCAGGCCATCCTCGGATCCGCCATTCAGCCGGTTCGGGACACCTTCATGCGCAGAGCCGCCGATGGCAAATTGAAATGGTGTGTAACGCTTTTTCCTACAAACGCGTATGCGCAGGACGCGGGCATGTCATTGGAAGAATATGAGGACTTCGTATTTGGCGCATGTCTGCCAGATCCGAAGGACCCGGTAGGGTTCTGGAAAACGCTGGAGTCGCGCCAGGACCGGCTTGCGGACAGGCTCAAAAACACAAAATCCATTCGCCTATGTGCCGAAGATACCGACCTGGTAATTGGGGTCGCAGGTAGGAATTGGATAAACTGCTGTGGACGGGAGAATTTTCCGGATGGCGAGATCTTTACAGGGCCGCAAGAGGATCGAACAGAGGGGAAGGTGCGGTTCAGCTACCCGGCGGTTCACCAGGGCACCGAAGTCACGGACGTGAGTCTTGAATTCAAGAAGGGCCGTGTCACGCGAGCCACCGCTGCAACAGGGTATGACTTTCTGAATGATATGCTCAACCGGGATGACGGAGCCAGAATACTGGGAGAGTTCGCTATTGGTACAAACCCTGGCATAACAAGGTTTACCCGTCACACCCTGTTCGATGAGAAAATTGAAGGCACGATCCACATGGCGCTGGGAATGGCCTATCCCGAGAGCGGAGGCACCAATATGTCCCAGATTCACTGGGACATGGTTTGTGATTTAAGAAACGGCGGGAAATTGTTCGCGGATGACAAATTGATTTATGAAAATGGAAAGTTCGTGATCGACATTTGATACTGATGAGGCCTCAGTTTTTCTCCCATTTTGCTAGATCGACGCCCAATTCCAATCCGACTTCACACACGCTCTTCCACGTTGTGTCGTCCACCTCGACACCTTCGACATTGCGCCTCTCGGCCGTCCGGAATTCCGGATCACCAGGCGCGAGTATCTCATCAAATCCATCGGCAAGCCTGCTGGACTTGATGTGTATCATCAGATCTTCGACCTCATCCAGGAAGTACTCCATGTCTGTGAAGTGCTCGATATTGTAAACTATGATCAAAACACCATTGCTGATCATGGCTTTCTCCCCTGCCGCACACCCCTGACCGCTGAGGGCGCCACCCAGTAGCTCAACCATAATACTCATGCCATACCCTTTGTGTCCCACTGCGCCACCAAGCGGGAGGATAGCTCCGGGTGGATCTCCTTTGAAATCATTTGGGTCCGTCGTGGAGTTGCCATTGGCGTCAATAATCCATCCAGGCGGCACCTGCTTCCCCTGATTCAGTGCCAACCTGACCTTTCCTTCTGCCACCATCGAAGTGGTCATGTCTACCATGATCGGGTTGTCGTTTCTCCTGGGAGCAGAAAAGGCGAGTGGATTCGTACTCAGTTTTCCGTCTATACCGCCAAATG
>CAVOEZ010000172.1:0-7722 GCA_963694355.1 Latescibacteria bacterium UBA2968
GCATCCATAGAGGCCTTCGAGGAGGATCTCGAGATCTTCCTTTCTGCAAAGTGCTGTCAGGTCACGGGCTCCGGAACCTCGGCCCTTTATGCGATCCTCCTGGCGCTTAAGGGTATGTCGGATCGGCACGAGGTCCTGCTCCCTGCATATACGGCCCCCTCTTTGATATTGCCGATCCGCAAGGCCGGTCTCAATCCGGTACTTTGCGAGGTCTCTACCGAAACCTTGAATACTGGGTCGGACGTGTTTCTGGACCGCGTCAATTCGAATACCCTGGCTGTCATGCCGGTCCACATGTTCGGCCTTGCCACGGACGTGGCGCGCCTGACGGAGAAGCTCGAGGGAACAGGTACATACTGCATCGAGGATGCCTGCTCTGCGATGGGTACGGAGATCGGCGGGCATCAGGCGGCTACACTCGGAGATGTCGGCTTCATCAGCTTCAATCGCGGCAAGAACCTGTCCACCCTGTCCGGGGGAGCGGTTGTCACCAATCGGAAAGACCTGGCGGAGGCTATCATTCCCCATCTGGACGGCTATCCCATTCCAGGTGTGAAACGCAGGCTCCGGAATCATGTGTTTGCCTCTGCACTGGCTCTGGCCGTCAAACCAGGCGGCTACACGCTTTTGCACTCACTCGTATCCAAATTTAAATACACGGAGTTGCACACGGACTTCGAGACCTGGTCATATACCGGATTCCAGGCAGGATTGGGCCGGGCACTTCTGAAAAAGGCAGTGTCGATCTTCGACAAGAGAAAATGCAATGGCCGCACCCTCATTCGCCAGCTTGACAGCGTCAAAGGTGTCCAGCTGCCGGATCTGCTTGAGGGTTCAAATCCGGTTTACAATCAATTCCCGATTCTCCTTCCGGACGAAGACACACGTGCCAGGGCCCATCGAGCGATCGTCGAAACCGGTCTGGAGTCTACCCTGCTCTATCCAGACCCGATACACAGGATCTATGGAGAATTCCGGGAAGCGTCCGGGGTGGATTCGTATCCAGAGGCCACCGACATCTCGAAAAGGCTGCTCTTGTTCCCGGTCCATCCTCTCGTGCCTGAACCCAGGCTCGAATGCGCCACAGACGCCTTGAAGTCCGCTTTAGAACAAGCCTGACCCACATATACCAGGGAGCGTAAACGTGATTGCCAGAAAGAATCTGCTCCGGAACGTAAAAAAGGCCATAACACAACCCGGGTACGCCTATCACACCGCCTTCAAGAGAATGCGGTCATTCGCTTCCTACCACCTGAAGGACGGCTACAGCGCCCCCCCGAAACCATCTCCCTGTTTCTCACATTTAAATGCAACCTCACCTGCCCGATGTGCGGCCAGTGGGGGGACCAGGGCGTCTTCAAGGACTTTGAGAATGAAATCCTGAGACAGCAGCTCTCTCTGGATGAAATCAAGGGTCTCGTGGATCAGCTGGCAGAATTCAAACCCAATATCACACTCTTCGGCGGCGAGCCGATGATCTACAAGAACTGGACCGAGGTGGTTGCCTATATCAAGAGCAAGGGCATGCGCTGCAATATGGTCACCAACGGCACCTTGATGTCCACCTACGCAGAACGCATCATCGACTCGGGAATCGACGAAATCATTCTCTCACTCGACGGCAAGGAAGATGTGCACGATGTTACCCGAGGCGAAGAGGGCACATTCAAAAAACTCGCACAGGGTGTGGCGGATGTAGCCGAACTCAGGGCCAAGCGCAAGCTCTCCAATCCCCACCTCAACATCAACTGCACCATCTTCGAAACGAATTACAGAAACCTTGTAGAAATTGCGGAAATCGCAGCAGAGATTGGGGCGGACAACATCAATTTCCATCACCTCCTGTTTATCAACCAGCAGGCCTACGACTCGCACAATGTCATATTCAAAGAGAACTTCAATCAGATCACACCCGACTGGGCCGGCTTCGTCTGGAAGGAACTACCCGAGATCGACCCGGAGGTGCTGCTGAAATCCATTTCGGATCTGGAATCCAGAAAATCCGGTCTCAACGTTTCTGTCTACCCAAATTTTACCGAACAAGAGATCCGAGACTACTATTCCGGATTCGACTTCGAATCTTCGAGCTACAAGAACAGATGTATGAGCCTCTGGATGACCGCCTATATCATGCCAGACGGAGCTGTTCGCCCCTATCACACGATGAATTTTTCCCCTGGCAATGTCCGGAACAACACGTTTCAAGAGATCTGGAACAACAAGATTTATCAGAGCTACCGGCGGTTGGTCAAGAAGAGGAAGCACTTCCCGGTTTGCACCAAGGGCTGCACAGAACTGTATCGATATTGAGGACAAAGTTGACTGAAAATTTCACCCTAATGTCGTATCGCTCTGACCGCGTCGAAGGCATCACACGAACCCTCTTGTGCTGCCTCCTCATCCTGCTTGCCGTCTTTCATCAGACCGTCGACGCGGTCCCTGAACAGATTCGCGGTGTGATCCACCTGGACTCCAGCGTGAGCGGCGGTGAGTACGAACCCGAACAACTGATTCAATTTCTCGCTGAAAACGACATGGAAGTCGCCGTATTCACCGACCAGGCCACAACCAGCGTGGAGTACGGGATTTTTCCGGCGCGCTGGATTATGGGCTGGGTCTCGGGATGGTTCATTGCCAAGGCACTTGATCGCTATGGCTCTTTGCAGACCTACGGGGCCGAATCCTATCTGTCTCTCCTGGACGAACTGGATCAGAAATATTCAGATATCGTCGTAATTCCTGGTGTGGAATCCTTTCCATTTTACTATTGGAAAGGTGGGATCCTGCAGGGCCTCACTATGGTCAACGGCTACAAGCATCTATTGGCCATCGGTATGGATTCCGGTGAGGACTACGAGCAGCTCCCATCGATGGGCAACGGCTTTTTCAGGGGATACGGCATTGCCACCCTCTTCAGCCTTTGGCCTCTGGTGCTCATATATCTGGGTCTGAAGTGCCGGAAACAGGAAGGAACCTCCAGATTCGCCATCCTCCTTAAAATACCGGCCTTCCTTTTCCTGGCCATCGGATTCCTGTTTCTTCTGAACAATTTTCCGTACAAATTTGGTAAGTATGACCAGTATCACGGCGATCAGGGCTACGCCCCCTACCAGGACTTCATCGATTACGTCGAGGGTCGTGGTGGCATCGTCATCTGGGCACATCCAGAAGTCGAAAACGACGTAACCAAAAAGATCGGCCCCCTGGAAGCCAGTCTCTACACTGCACCCTACCACAATGACCTGCTGCACACTTATAACTACACGGCTTTCGCCGCATTCTATGAAGGTATGAAATATGTGATTCCCCCTGGCGGTGTATGGGATCTGGTCCTGACCGAATACTGCATCGGCGACAGGGCGCAGCCAGTCTGGGCGATAGCTGAAGGGGATGTCGAGGGGGACGCATTTTCCCCAAAACTCAGTCATAACGTGTTTCTGGTCGAAGAAAAAACGAGGGACGCTGTGATGCGGGCAATCCGCACAGGCAGTATGTACGCGATTTCAGGTCCACTCGCCGAGCATCTTACCCTGGGGAAATTTACAATTTCAGGCTCTGATTCGACGGTCGAAATGGGCCAGACGATCCTGCCGGGCGCCAGGAAGATTCACGTTTCCGCCACGATCACTTGCGAGACGACGCCCAAAGGCAACAGCCTGAAAGCCGAACTCATCCGCGACGGGAAAGTCGTCAAGACATTCAAGGGCGAAGGCATCCTCGAAATCGCCTATACCGATGACGTCGGATCTCCCGACCGAATACATTATTACAGACTCGATGTGCGCGCGCCCAATCAAACGCGCCTCCTTTCAAACCCAATCTTTATCCGCCCGGACGGTTCCTCCTGAAATGGGAAAAATACGGGTCCTGAATATCATGACACGACTGGAGCAGGGTGGTGCTCCGCTTGCCTTGCTCGAAACTGTCAGGAGAATGGACAGAGAGAAATTCGAGGTAGAGATCGCGACAGGGCGTTCACACGATCCGGATCTGGAACTGTTGGATACGCCACTGGTTCACGACGTGAATCTCGTCCACATACCTTCCATGCGACGCAACCTTCATCTCATTCGAGACCTCAAGTCGCTCTGGGAATTGTTCTGCGTGATCAGGTCGAAACGATATCACCTCGTTCACACCCATACTTCCAAGGCAGGTCTACTCGGACGAGTGGTTGCCCGATTCTGCGGTGTGCCCGCGATTATCCACTCCTCCCACGGCACAGTCCTGGAGGGATACTTCGGATCTTTTGTCACGCGATTCTTCGCTACCCTCGAGCGATTGTGCGCTCCGCTTTCAGACCTCCTCATTTGCCTGACACCTGCTGAAATAGACCAATGCCTGGAGGTCAAGATCGGAAAACGGAAACAATACACTTACATCTTCAATGGGATAGACATAGGTGAATTCGAAGGCCGAACAGGAGATCGGGACGGTATCCGAAAGTCTTTGGGAATCTCCCCCGAGGACATCGTGTGTATAACCGTCGGCCGACTTGTCCCGGTGAAGGGACACACGGATCTTCTCGAGGCGTTTCAGCAGACCATTCCCAAGCGTAGTAACATCCACTTGCTTATAGTGGGCGAGGGCGAGTTACGTGCCACTCTTGAGAACCAGGCCGATCAGCTCCAGATTGCCTCTCGCGTTCACTTCCTGGGATGGCGAAAGGATACCGCCGAGCTACTGGGCGCATCGGACATATTTCTCCTGTCCTCTCACAACGAGGGTCTCGGCCTCGTACTCATCGAAGCTATGACGAAACACTTGCCCGTGGTGGCAACCGATGTGGGCGGCGTGGCTCACGTTGTAGATCAGAATACGACCGGACTGCTCGTCCCACCCCACGCTCCGCACCGACTTTCGGCCGCGCTCGAGGATCTGCTCGACCACCCCGACAAGCGGGTCCGCATGGGTGAAGCCGGTTACAGGAGGGCGTTGGAAAACTTCTCGATCGACTCCACCGTGGAGAATACCGAACGTGTGTATCGTGAGCTTTTAGGAACTTGTTCATGATCGTTTCAGTCCATCAACCGCAATACATGCCCTGGTTGGGGTATTTCGACAAAATCGATCGGTCTGATCTCTTCGTTTTTCTGGACACCGTACAGTACAAGAAGAACGAATTCCAGAACCGCAATCGAATCAAGAATGACAAAGGGTGGCAATGGCTTACCGTGCCGGTCGGCTATCGTTTCCCTCAAAAAATCGACGAAGTAACTGTCAACGAAAACATGCCCTGGCGCCACAAACACCGACAGGCATTGATCACCAACTACGGCAAAGCACCCTATTTTGAAGCGTGTTTTTCAGACATCGAAGGCATCCTGGAGAATTCCTGGAGCCAGCTAACCGAGCTGAATGTAAAGACGGTCGAAGCCATCCTGAATCAGCTCGGCATCAAGACCTCGAGAAAGCATGCCGGAGAATGGCAGTTGGACCAGAACCCCACCGGAAGGCTTGTAGATATTTGCTTGAAATCCGGCGCAGACACCTATCTATCGGGGGCAGGCGGACAGAATTATCTGGATCTGGATCAGTTTGAAACCGAAGGCATCAGCGTTATCTTCCAGGACTTCGAACATCCTCAATACACCCAGCAGTTCGGGGATTTCGAACCGTTTATGTCGACGCTGGACCTGCTCTTCAATTGCGGTACTGAAAGCCTGAACGTCATCAGAAAAGGACGTTGAGGGCCTACCAAGCACAAGGGAGGGAAAGTGAATAAAGAATCCATGAATATTCTCGCCATTGACGCTCATCCCGACGACATCGAATATGGGTGTGCAGGGAGCCTTGTGAAATATCGCCAGCAGGGGCATCGCATCTTCCTGCTAGTGGTCACGAACGGCGCCTGCAAGGGTGATTCGAAAATTCGGAAGCAGGAACAGCTCGAGGCAGCCCGAATCATGGATGCGGAGGATGTCTTCTTCGGCGACTATCCCGACACGCAGCTGACCTGCGGTCGAGAGCTCATCATGTTCATCGAGGACATTGCCAGGAAGGTGCAACCCGACTTCGCTTTCGTACCCTCCCGGAGGACACACATCAGGACCACAGAGCCCTGGCGCAAGCCGCGATACCTGCCAGCCGGTCGATCATCAAGAACGTGCTCTATTACGATGGCCTGTCCACGCAGAACTTCACACCAAGCATTTTTGTGGATATAGAGCGTGTCCTGGGAACAAAACTGGCCTGTCTGGAAGCCCATAAGTCACAGGTTATGAACACGTACATTCAGGATATGTCGATCGTAGACGTCGCACGCGCCTCTGCGCATTTTCGAGGGATTCAGGGAAGAGTCAAGCATGCCGAAGCCTTCAGTCCCGTTCGGGTGTTCATCAACATATAAGACCGCCGTCGCCGGAACAGCCACCCACGGTTCCGCGAATATTCAATCAAGCACTGGACACACCTGAACCTTGTAACCAAGGCGACTATGATCCCTCATTCCCGGCCTTCTCTGGGTAAAGAAGAAGAATCAGCTGTGATCCGGGTCATTCGCTCGGGTCATCTCGCCCAGGGAAGAGAAGTGGCCGCCCTGGAGGAGGAACTTGCCGCACGGTTGGGCGCAGCCTATGTCGTGGCCGTCAGTTCCGGCAGTGCCGCCCTCCACCTCGCACTCCTCTCGCTCGGAATTGGGGCACAGCACCAGGTCATCCTCCCATCCTACGTTTGCTCCGCGCTTCTCCACGCAATCCAGCACGTGGGCGCTGCACCTTGCCTTGTCGATATAGATCCCGACTCCTTGAACATAAGCGTTGATACGGTCTCGCCACACCTATCCGAAAGCGTGGGGGCCATCCTGGTACCCCATATGTTCGGGTGTTGCGCCGACCTCGATCCGCTGCTTGGACTGAACATTCCCCTGATTGAAGACTGCGCGATGTCCCTGGGGGCATCTTGCAAGGGTAAGCCCGCAGGATCACTGGGCACACTGGGCGTTTTCTCTTTCTACGCGACCAAGGTCCTTTGCGGCGGCGAAGGGGGTGCAGTGGCCACGAACGACAAGGGGTTAAGAGACCACCTGATCGATCTGAGAGACTACGACGGCCGCGATAACGCCCGGGCGAGATACAATTACAAACTTACTGATCTACAGGCCGCGATTATTCGTGTTCAACTGAAAAAGCTGGACCTCTTCATCGAGAAACGAAGAATGCTAGGAAAAACTTACACGGGCGCACTGTCCGACACCGATGTCAGACTGCCGGTTTATGAACCGGGCGATTTCCCTTTCCGATATGTCGTTCGGAATCCAAAAGGTATGAAAGGACTTGAAGCCAGATTTGAGCGAGCAGGAATCTCGGCCAGCAAACCGGTTCACCTGCCACTACACCAACTCTTCGAATTGCCCGACGCTGCCTTTCCGAATACGGCGAATGCTCAAACCACGGCACTCTCCTTGCCCTTGTATCCCGCTCTCTCGAACGCGGAAGTGGACCTAATTCTCGAAACTGCCAGGGAACTGTTATGAACAACAGATTCCGAATCTCCCAGACCCTCTGCCTCGTCGCGATTGTCACCCTCATTTTGCCCGATGTGAAAGAGTTCTTCAAGAGCACAGGGTTGACCTGGACATATATCGCTCTCCTTTCTTCCTGCATCACATACACCCTCATTCCAGCGGTAGCGGAGGTGGCGACGCGATTGGGCGCGGTGGATATTCCACGGGGACGCCACGCACATACAGATGCGACTCCGCTTATGGGTGGTACGGCAATT
>CAVOEZ010000173.1:0-7689 GCA_963694355.1 Latescibacteria bacterium UBA2968
TAAAGAAAACCGCTTCTCGTAAGACACAATGAACGCTTCTAAGAATGGGAGTTCGATCCAAAGGAGAGCGTTGTAGCTGATGTCATTCTATGGCTTTCAGTTCACGAGGCAGAAGCATACCCCCTTTGTTCGTGGTTGTGCTCCCAGAGAAGTCCGCTTCAATTTCTTGCCCGAAACACTTGCTAAGAAGAGGTTTGTCTGCATATCTTCTCTCAGCAGTTTCCCATCTATTAGCAAATGCTTTTTGTTAACTCCAATGTTGGGACAAACAACCATTCGTACAAGTGAACTACAGTCTTTTCTGTACCCTATAGAGAACATGTTTTGAACGATTGAGGTTGGTTTATTAAAGGAGGAGAGATGAAGACCGGTTTAATTGAAAATTGGACAGGCAATCCAGTGGAGATCGGGCCCATCTATCCTCTTGTAGGATTTGAAGTGCATCTGTTTGTGGTCTGTTTAATACTCTGGATCGCTTATACGGTTTGGCAGATGCGATTCGAAGCTGAAAAATATTTAGATGAGGTGACGGAATTGAGCGGCGGCGACACGCTCGAAAAGGCCGTGGAAAATAACAGGAAAAATCACTGATCTACCCATAAAAGGAGACCTCCGAATGACTCTGGATCAAGTCAAGGATTTCATTAAGCAGAACGGGATAGATTTCTTCCTCTGCTCATTTGTAGAGATGAACGGGATGCCAAAGGCGAAGGTGGTGCCCGTCACGCATCTCGACGATATGGCAAAAGAGGGCGCAGGGTTCGCAGGTTTTGCTGCGGGTAATATGGGCCAGGGTCCTCACGATCCAGATATGGCGAATATACCCGACTTTAACTCCGTTATGCAGCTTCCCTGGAGAAAGGACTCCGCCTGGGTTCCGGGAAATATCCAGGTCGAAGGAGAACCATGGAACTACTGCCCCCGCACGATTCTGCAACGGCAGTTGGATCGAGCCGCTGAGAAAGGCTACACATTCAATTTGGGTGTGGAGGCAGAGTTCATGCTGCTGAGGAAGGATGAGTCCGGCAGCTATGTGCCATACGACCCGCTCGATATTCTGGAAAAGCCCTGCTACGATCTGGTGACGCTTCACCGGAATCTGGATGTGATGACGACACTGATCAAGTATATGCAGACGCTGGGCTGGGGTCCCTATGCCAATGATCACGAGGATGCGAACTGCCAGTTCGAAATCAACTGGGAGTATTCGGACGCGATGACCACTGCCGATCGGCAGACGTTTTTCAGGTGGATGGTGAAGGTGAACGCAGAAAAGCACGGCATGCTGGCCACGTTCATGCCGAAGCCTTTTGCAAATTTAACGGGGAGCGGTGCACACTATCATATGAGTCTGTGGGATTCGGAAAATGAGAAGAATCTGTTTGTGGATGAGGGTGACCCAAACGGTCTGTCGCAAGAGGCATACTGGTTCATGGGTGGCATTCTGAAGCACGCCAGGGCGATATCGGCTGTGGCCGCACCCCTTGTAAACAGTTACAAACGGCTTACCAGAGGCGCACCTCGATCCGGCGCTACCTGGGCGCCCACATGTGTGACCTACGGCGGTTCGAATCGCACACAGATGATCAGAATTCCCGGGCCGGGTCGTATCGAGAACCGGGCTGTGGACGGGGCAGCAAATCCCTATCTGGCTGCAGCGGTTATGCTGGGCGTCGGTCTTCACGGAATCGAGAACAAGATCGAACCGGGAGAGATGAATCACGACAATCTGTATGAAGTACCGGAAGAGGAACTCCAGCGAAGAGGGATCGGGCATCTGCCGTCTACCTTGAGAGAGGCAGCGGAGTGCCTGTCGGAAGACGAAGTGGTGAAGGACGCACTGGGTAAAACGTATGGCGATTACTACGTGAACGTGAAACGGGAAGAATGGCAGGAGTACCACCTGAATGTGAGTGAATGGGAGCGGGAGAGATACCTGCCCATTTATTAGTGTCGCATCCCTCAGATTTTTCACATAACTCAGAGGGCCGGGGAAGTCATTCTGAGCGCTTAACTTCCAGTCTCATGGTCCACCTGAATCGCTTGTGAGCGAAGGATCTCTGCGCGTGAGGTGATCCATCAAGATGCCTTGTCACCAGGCAAGGGTCTAATAGCATGTACTTTCGAGACACAATACTAGACTTGGTGAGGTGAGAGAAGAAGGGCGTTTGGGGTTGACCCTCTAGAGGGGTAGGCCTGATGGACAAGCATGGCATAAGAGAAGCACCAACAGGTTTGAGTGGGTTGTTACGCAACATTGGGCCCGGCGTCGTGGTTTCCGGTTCTGTGGTGGGATCTGGTGAGTTACTGGTGACCACACGGATGGGAGCCGATGTCGGGTTTGTGTTTTTGTGGGGTGTGATCGTTGCCTGTCTTGTGAAGTTTTTTATCCAGCTGGAGTTGGGCCGACAGTGCATACTGCATCAGGAAACAACAGTTCAGGCGCTCGATCGTGTGCCGGGTTTCCGGCTGCTAGATACCTCCTGGGCCGCTTGGGTTTGCGTGCTCGGCTATTTCTCGGTGATGGTTGCCGCCATCGGGATTCTGGGTTCCGTTGCGGGTTTGATGGTGACGGTGTTCCCGGGTATTTCATACAATGTTTGGGTTTGTCTGATTTTCCTGGCGATGTCCGTGTTGCTCTATCGGGGATTGTATCAGGACCTGGAGAAGATGATCACCATCCTGGTGGCGAGCTTTAGTCTGATCGTCATCGGTTGTGTGTTGGCGATGCAGGGTACTGCCCAGGCGATTACCGGCAGCGATCTTTCGTCGGGTTTCGGGTTCGAGATGCCGCCGGAAGGCGCATTCGTGGCCCTGGCCTTGATGGGCTCGGTCGGGGCAACCGCCGTGGAGTTGTTTATGTATCCCTACTGGGTGATCGAGAAGGGATATCCTCAATTTGTGGGCGCTCCCGACGGCACCGATGCGTGGCGCGATCGCTATAGAGGATGGATGCGAGTGCTGACGACCGATGCACTGGTTTGCACGACGATTGCCCTGGTGATCACCTGTGCTTACTATCTCCTTGGCGCGTCGATTCTGAACCGGATGAATGTGATCCCGCAAGGGATGGAGGTGGTCGAGCAGGTCTCTCTTATCTTCACTGAGAGCCTGGGTTCCTGGGCGAAGGGTGTTTTCATGTTCGGTGGGTTCTGCACCCTGTTCTCGACGCTGCTGGTGTTCACGGCGAGTTCCGGTCGGATTACAGTTGATTTCCTGGAAAAGATCGGTGTGGGTTCGTTGAATGGCGATGAGGCCCGAATCCGACTCTTGCGTATCCTCCAGATCGGGTTTCCCCTGATCTGGGTCTTTGTTACGGTGATGATCCCGGACACCCCTCTGGCACTGGTCCTGATCGGAGCGAATGCGAACAACCTGCTTCTGATCCCCCTGGCCTACGGGGTGGTCCACCTGGCAATGCGGACGGATGCGAAATGGCGGATGTCCTCACTGGGAGAGATTGCGCTTCTTTTCACGATTTGGGTGATCGTGAATTTTACCGCCATCAATTTGTATTTGAAGTGGGCGCAGTAGCGATCACCAGATGATTAAAACGAAAAAGAGGGCGCGAATATTTGCGCCCTCTTTTCTTATTGTGCCAAAGCCACTGTGAAATCGATTCAGTTCCTCGCTTCCACCCATATCGGCGAACTCCAGGCCCGGTCTCCTCTGGCGTGGGCGACGTTCGCCGGATATTGCGGGACGGGTTCGTCCGTGGTGACCTCCAGGTGGTAGTAGTGCTTCCCCGGTCGATATTGCCGGAGACTGAATTCTTCAAGTTCTCCCGATGTGGAGCCGACGAATGTTTCATCATACATGAGTCGTCCGTCACGGTGGATGCGGAGAATATACGTCTTGTCCGTTTCGCCAGCAGCGCGCCATTTCAGCACGGGGTCGTGATTTACGATGAGATCGCTGCCCATCATGTGGTCATCGATGGTGAATTCTACGAGGATCTTGCTTCCGGCTGTCCCAAAGCATCTTCGTGCCTTAACGGCCTCCAGGAATGAGGCGCGGGTGAGTTCCTCAGCCCAGATGCCTGTGAGCGCGCCACTTAGTCCGGGATTTCTGTGGTGGCTGTCACCGCTGGCCGTGAAGGCGAATTTGTGTCCCTGATTCAGGTGCTTGAAGTAGACGTCAAAAAGCTCGATGTTGACCATCCACGCCGCGCAGACATCGATTCCCCATTCCACTTCGGTAGCATAGACATTCCACTTACCGTGGTGGGGGTGGGGAAGTGCCAGGTATCCTTTTTCTTTGAACCAGTCCATACAGGCCTGGGTGTCTTTCTGCGTATCCCTCCCGCCTGACAGGTATTCCGCTTCATATTTGAAGTGCAACAGGTCCATTTCCATTTCATCGTCGTCGGACATGACCGAACGGTGGTCCCTTCCACTGTCGACCTGATCGGTGATGGTCATTTCATACCCGGGAAACATCGCGAATTCACCAGAACGGTTCAGCACCATCGCATTGCCTTTGACATAGTCGAATTCGTAGTCCTTCAGGTGGCGTACGTTCTGCCTGCTGAACCGATTCCAAAAATTGTCATTGTCCGATACCGTGAGCCCATCGATTCTGGCCTTGTCCCTGGCGAAGTGGCCCAGTTCGTCCGGTTCCCCTTCCATTTCAACGGACGCTGCCGAGTGACAGTGAAGATCCGCCCAGTAAAGCTGGTACTTTCTCCGGTCTGGTCCCGGAAGCTCATTGGTTTGGCGATCCGAATGGCCGCTGTATGGCAGTCTGATGTTTTTCCACTGATCTGTGTTGACTGTTCTGCGCTCTACCGGGACTTGATTCATCTCAGGCGACAGGACGACCGAGTCGAGGTGCAGCTCGTCTGTCACACTGTCCTGTGAAGTAAAATAGAGCTGCTCGCCGACCGAGTGGTTGTGGGGGAGTTCGTAAAAGATGCGGCCCTCGGTTACGTCCAGATGTTCAGACAGTTTGTTGTCGAAAATTCGATGAGCGAACAGTCTGCCTTTTGACGCCATAGTTCCGACACCTTCGTCCGCCTTGGCCTCATAGAATAACCAGAGGCCTTTCGACGCGTCCGCTTTTAGCATGAGATGCAGGCGTCTTCCCATGTGGCCGAGATTGGGTGGTTTTGGAAAGTCGGTGAGCAGACCGTAATGCAGAAGTGCAATGTCCGTCCTCTTGTCGTTGCCGAAGAATGGGTGCCATTTTCCGTTTTCAAGCCGACTTCCCCTGATTCCGAATTTCTGCTGGATCGTGCTGTTCTGGTAAATGACATCCTGACTATGTACCCACACAACAACCGGATCTCCTTCTTCATCTGTTGATATGGCCGATCGATTTTCCCATCCTTCAGCGCTGCTGATTCGCTCGGGTGCTGTATTGCCGGTGGATGATATCGCAGAGCCGAAGATGTCGTAGGTCTTGTTGACATAGCTATCGAATACAAGGTAGATGTTGTTTTCGCCATAACCCGTGATTCGGGGGCGGTAATTGAACGCACTACCTCCGCTGAGTGAAAATGTTGATGTGCCGTCGTGCGCCACCCTGAGGCATTCGATGGTGCTCTTCCTTTTCACGCTCTCTGTCCAGGATACCCACATGGCATCGTCCGCGCTTGTCGTGGCCTGAAGTTCCCAGGGTTTTGCATGTTCAGGCATGGTATGTAGAAGGCTGCATTCGGTCAGGTTGTCACCGTCCGCAATCCGTGACCAGACAGAGTATGTCTGCCCCTCTTTTTCAAGCCAGACGAACTGGACGCCGCTTTCAGTCGGGATGCAAATCGGGCGTGTCTGCATGCGATTGTGCGGCGAAAGGGGCGAGATTTTTCCTGCGGTGCCCTTCACGACAGATCTTATGAAGGCGCGTGATCCCTTGTTTCCATAGGCCGCCCAGGCGGTCCACACAGTATCTCCCGGCAGCACACACAGGTTGGGTTCATAGTTGTCGGGTGAGTAGAGGCCTTCAGTAAGCGGCAGATCCATTGTTTGCTTCCCCCTGTCAGGAGTGATGACGTTCACGATAGAGGATGTATCCTGATAAAAAGAGCAGCACGATGTTGAGGATAAGCAGGCTTTGGCGCAATGGCGAAAGATACGGTTCCAGCCGAATGCGGTGGACGCCGGCGTCCAGTTTCAGGGCGATGAAGCGTCCTGCCGTTACGAGTGGCTCGACCGGGTTGCCATTGACGATGACCCTGAGAAACGGATAGTACGAATACGAGAGGCGGGCGAAACAGGGTTCGGAAACCCGTGCAATCAGTGCAACCCGTTGGAGCTCAACCTGGTGGTCGAGGAGTTCTACTTCCGGGGAACCGCCACGTCGTGTTTCTCCAGTATGATTCAGAAGCGGGATGACATCACAGGTGTTGTTGGTGATATCTACATTCATGGCCCTCAGGATGCCCAGGAGTCGGGATCTGGACTCCGGTTTCCTGAAGTCGCTTTCAGGATATTCCCATTGGATCGCGCCTGGCGCTACTACGATCGGGCTGGGTGTAGGGAGAGACCACTCGACTATTCGGTTCTTGCCACCCGTCTGTGTGCGAAGTCCAAAGGCACGGCGAGTATTCAAGAGGTGTACACCAGAAGAAAGCAGTCGACCATTCGGATTTGGATGGTTGTCCTCTTCCAGTACGGGATTGAGCATTTTTTCCAATGGATCCACAAATGCGAAGGTGGATAGAGGCAGTTCATCGTAGAGACCCATGAAGGTGGGTGTCCCGGTCTTGACGGGTAGCCACGATACGATTCTGGCCCTGAACGCGCGTCCCGTGGAATAAAAGGCCCTATAATTCGGGATCTTGTCCGAAGAGGATTGCGAGGCTTCATTAACAAGTGTATACCGTGTCTTCAACGGAAGGGCCACGATGTTGTCCCCTATGTTTCTGTCGATATAGGGATGCTGGAAGGTGGTGGGTCCCAGGTCGAGTACGAGGGCCAGAAGCAGCAGTGAAACGGACTTGCTCCTGGCGCGATGTTTGTTTCTGTCTGGCAACAAGAAAGTGCAGCATATGCCAACGAGTACACACAGGAAGAAGGCTACGAACAGAAGATATCTTCCCGAACTGAGTCCCTGGACAAACGGTATCGAACTCAGGATCGGCCATCGGTATCCGACGATCAGGAGAACAGAAATGAACAGACAGAACGCGGCAGAACGATACCTGGCCGAATCAGGTGTGTTGTTCGGACGCAGGGATCGGAACAACGCGAAACCCGCCATCGCAAGGATGGAGATGCCAAGATATCCACCATACCAGTGCGTCTGCGTAAGGGGGAACAGCGTGAAACGGTAATTGGACCAGGTGAGGATCTGGCGCCAGGTAGGGTCGGGAAACTGCGACATGTCGAAGCCGGAGTAGAGACCGGTATAACTTCGCTCCACCCACATAGGCACGGTCAGATATGCCCCCATCAACAAGCCCCCGCCGATCATCATCAGCGACCGAATGGCCAGGGTGCTGAGGTGTCTGTGCTGTCGCAGGCCGAACAGGCGGGACAAGATGTAGATGACGAGAAGGACGATGGACCAGAACGCATATCCGGGATGCGTAAAGGTCAGAGCGGCCAGTGAGATACCACCCAGGATGGATGGGGTAAAGCGTTTGGATTCTGTGAGGATACGCTCGAAGAAGTAGAATGGCCACGGCATCAGGGCATAGAAGATCGAGAGCGGAAGTCGACCCATGATCAGGACCTGTTGTGCGTGCCA
>CAVOEZ010000174.1:0-7672 GCA_963694355.1 Latescibacteria bacterium UBA2968
AACCGTACGATTCTCTTCTGGTCTCACATAACCGTATGGATCCTTGAGCACATCCAGCTGCATCTGCCTGGCGGCATCTTGCTTGGTCTGTGCGGGAAGTGGCGAAAGAATGGAAAAGTCTGGATGATTCAGGCCTCGGGTCTTCAAGCACGAGTTACACGTTTCGCAAGTGCCGGCAGAGTCCTGTTCGCAATGAAGGGTTCTTGCCAATTCAAGTGCGCATGCGGCCTTACCTGAACCATCGGGCCCGTGAATCAGGAGGGCGTGGGGAACATGATCCGCCAGAATCAAACGATGCATCAGTTTTCTGACCAGCGGTTGCCCTACGATATTTTCGTCGAACATCACAATTCCCTTTGGGCCGGGTCCGGATCAGTAAGCAGACATTGTGCCCACCACATCACCCACCCAGTCCGAGAGCTTCCCGTCCAATGCCTTGAGCATGACCAGGGCATCCTCTCTGGGTTTGGAATAGTACCCATTTCGAACGGCTACCGTGTTGAACCCTGACGCGGTATAAAGTTGAATTGCACGCACATTTGATGCGCGAACTTCGAGCGTGACTACACGAAATCTGCGTTCCTTCAGGACTGCCAGCACTCGCTGGAGGAGTTCCCGCCCAACACCCTGCCGCTGGCGAGCGGGATGTATTGCAAAGTCAGCCAGATGAAATTCGCGATCTATTTTGAAACCAACGGAGTATCCCAGCAGATCCTGCGCATCCAATGCGACGACACACCAACTTCCTTCTCTGTTCAGGGCATATTCGAAATCCTGCAGTTGCCAGGGATTGGCAAACCCCACTTGTTCGATTTGCAGAACAGCCTCCAGATGCTGAGTTTGCATTGGATGC
The DNA here is from genome assembly GCA_963694355.1 of Latescibacteria bacterium UBA2968. GTDB lineage: Bacteria > Latescibacterota > UBA2968 > UBA2968. The sequence continues at coordinate 854 of CAVOEZ010000174.1, forward strand.
ATCCGGAAGTCGGTTCCGGAATTGGAAACGGTGGACTCGCTCAAGAATCACCTAACCATTTCTCACAGTGACGCCCGCAGCATCTACTCCGCGAGTCCTTTCCGCCTGGGACGCGCGCAGATAGCGGGGTTCGACACTCTCGAGTTCCGCGAAATCTCTCAACGCAACTCTGGCACATCCCAATGCAGCCACATTGCCACCTCCTGGCGGGTCAAAAAAGAACTTTGTGTCTTCTCCCATTTTTTCCAGAATCCGATGGTGATGCACCTGGGCACCCTGTCCCACAATAATCGCCTGGTTTGGAATCATCGACAGCAGTTCATCTATCCTGATCGCCATGTCTTCCACCAGACAATTTGTTTTGTCCGCGTCTTTGCGATACACGCCGGCGTAAATCTGATCTCGCCGTGCATCCAGCATGGCGCAAACAGGAAGGTCCAGGTCCAGGCGACCAAATGCGAGCGCCGCCAATGTGGAAACCGTAACCAGAGGAATACCGGATGCCAGACAAATCCCCTTGGCAGTTGCCATCCCGATCCTCAGTCCCGTAAAGGAACCGGGCCCAGACGCCACAGCCACGCCAGCCAGCGCATTGAGTTTCAGGTTCGCATCTGCAAGCACCTGCTGAATCATCGGAACGAGACGCTCTGCGTGCTGGACACCTTCATCCAGTGAGTGATTGGCAAGAACCCTCGCCTGCCGGGCAATGCCCACGCTGCACACCTGTGTCGATGTGTCAATTCCCAGAACGTACAAGTGTCTTCTCCGCTGCAATCACAGAAGGTGTCCTTGAGGCCCCTCCGGTGGGGTCAATCCCAAATGTCTGTATGCCCTTTCGGTTGCCATTCGACCTCGTGGATTTCTTATGAGGTAACCCTGCTGTATGAGATACGGTTCGTAAACATCCTCGATGGTGTCTGCCTCCTCCCCAATGGCCGCTGACAGATTATTCAATCCTACCGGCCCTCCGGCAAATTTGTCGATGAGCAGCCGGAGGAGTCTACGATCCATCTCGTCCAGGCCATTGTCATCGATGTCCAGCAATTCCAGAGCCTTCATGGCTACATCGAAAGTGATGATTCCTTCTGCACGAGTTTGCGCGTAATCACGCGAGCGCTTCAACAGCCTGATGGCGATTCGTGCCGTACCCCGTGAACGCCTTGCGATTTCGAATGCCCCTTTGGGCTCGATATCGATTTTCAAAATTCGGGCCGTTCGGGAGAGGATCGACTGCAGTTCGATCTCCGTATAGAAATCCAGCCTTTCTATGATTCCGAACCGTGTTCGCATGGGACTCGTGAGCAAGCCCAGGCGCGTGGTGGCACCAATAAGCGTATAGGGTTCAAGAGGAATACGATAGGACCGGGCACTGGGTCCGCTGTCGATCATAATATCCAGTGTATAGTCTTCCATGGCAGAATAAAGGGTCTCTTCCACGACCCGGTTCATCCTGTGGATTTCATCTATGAACAGCACGTCCCGCTCATTCAGGTTGGTCAGGATCCCTGCGAGATCCGCAGCCCTTTCCAGAACCGGGCCGGAGGTCACTTGGATTTCCACATTCAGTTCATTTGCGATCACGTGTGCGAGCGTTGTCTTCCCAAGCCCGGGGGGACCGTACAGCAGAACGTGATCCATCGCATCGTTGCGGTGCAACGCCGCCTCAACCCCGATTCGCAGCTTGTCCTTGACCTTCTCCTGACCGGCCATATCATCGAATCTGACCGGCCTGAGACGTTCATCTGACTCGAACTCGTCGTCGTTCTGTAAGGTCGGATCATTCACCCGGTCGGCTGCCATTTCTCTCCTGGTCAATACTTACCCTGATCTACAAGAATAATGCCGCCTGCCGTCTCCTATAGACGACGAAGCGCCTGTTTGATAACCTCTTCGACACCTGCGTCCTCACCCAACTCCTGGATCACTTCTGCCACGGTTTTTCTCGCATGTGCAGGAGGTGTCCCAAGACCAACGAGCGCGTGCATGGCCTCCGACAGCAGGCTGTCCGTTGAGGAATCACCCGAAGCAACCGGCTCAAAGCCCACAACAGACCCGATGCGTTCCTTCAGCTCCAGGATCAGTCTCTGCGCGAGCTTTGGTCCGATCCCTTTTATTTTCGTCAGACCCTTCGCATCTTCCGCAGCTACCTGATTCTGAAAATCGGCTGCGGAAACGCCCGACAGAATCTTTTGCGCCAGCGGAGGTCCTATACCCGATACGGAAATCAGAAGTTCAAAGAGACTCCGTTCCTGTTCAGTAAAGAAACCGAAAAGGGAGAGTGCATCTTCGCGCACGTGGAGATACGTCAGAATCTTTATTCGCGTGTTTAGCTGCTTGCCAGGATCGTAGCTGGACAGGGGAATATGGACTTTCATTCCGACGCCGCCTACATCGACCACCAGATCGGTAGGACTATTAGCCTTTAAATTTCCCTCCAGGTAGGAGATCATCTCCGGGGACCCCGTCTTCCTTGTGACTTCAAGTCTACGAGAGGACTGTCCACACCCAGCGCCTGCAACTTCTGCTTCAATCTTTTTGGCCCGTCACTGGATGCCTTAAGTTGCTCGATCCTGGCTGCAACGCCTTGGCCCGAAGTATCCTTGCCCAGGCCATGAAGCGTTCCACGGTTGGCGTGGCATAACGCGATAGCGATGGCATCGGAAACATCAAGCTTTTCGGATCCGAGTTCGGATCCGAAAAGACTTTTAACCATGTATTGCACCTGCTCCTTGGATGCCCCACCATTTCCGACCACAGCCTTTTTGACCTCTCTCGGCGAATACTCGAATATGGGTAGAGCCGAATTAGCGAGGGCCAGCATGATCACGCCTCGCGCATGACACATTTTCATTAACGTCTTGACATTCGCGCCATAGAAAGCGCTTTCCAATGCAACCTCATCGGGGGCGATATCCGAAATCACCTCCTGGAGACGGTCGTAAATCTCTATGAGTCGATTTTGGAAGGGCCGTTTCGGATCCGTTTGGATGCAACCGCAACGGACAAGGCGATTCTTGCGGTTGGCGTGGTCAACGACACCGTAGCCGGTGATGACGCTACCGGGATCAACACCCAGAATAACCAAGAGAACCACCTTTCAGGATCTCAACGCTGGAGGGAAATACTCTGAGGGGGCCGGTAACCGGCAAGGAGGGAGGTAGACGGTGTTGGACATTCCCAAACATTCGAATTCGGCAAATTCTAGAAAACATGTAGAATTAGAAAGACAACAATTGGTCAAGCGCTCTGAGCCTCAGGAGGCCAGTGCCTCGGCCATCACTTCCTCGTCCATTTCAAAATTCGCGTACAGTCGTTGAACATCGTCCTGATCTTCGAGCATCTCCATCAACTTCAGCAGCTGGCGGGCAGATTGAGCATCGACCGGAACAGTATTCTGGGGCACTCGTGTAACTTCTGCTCTCTCGAGTGCGATGCCCTCGCCTTCGAGGGCTTTTCTTACCTGATCGAATTCTTGAAGAGGTGTGTAAATCTCATACGCCGCGTCTTCTTCCGTTATATCCTCGGCGCCGGCATCGAGCGCTATCATCATGAGACTGTCTTCATCCACACCTTCTTTGGCCACCACAATTACGCCCTTCTGATCGAATACCCAGGCTACCGCCCCACTATCGGCCATACTGCCATTGTACTTATTCAGCAGATGACGTACTTCGGAAACCGTTCGGTTCTTATTGTCGGTCAGAACCTCTATGAACAAGGCTACACCACCTGGGCCGTAGCCTTCGTAGACCGCACCTTCGTAGGATTCTCCTGGAAGATCGCCTATGCCCTTCTTGATGGCGCGCTCTATATTGACTGCTGGCATGTTTTCAGATTTTGCGCTCAATACCGCTGCGCGAAGTCGGGAATTGCTGGCTTCATCTCCACCTCCCTCTCTCGCGGAAACGGTGATCTCACGAATAAGCTTTGTAAACAGCTTGCCACGGGCCGCGTCGGCCCTTCCTTTTCTATGCTTAATATTCGCCCATTTTGAGTGTCCAGCCATTGTACAACAAACCTCCTTTTAGCCGTTTATTCGGACCGACAAAAATCGGCATAACTCTTTGATAATGTAGCAAGAAATGACAATTTAGGCAATACAAAAATCGGGCAGAAAACCGAGCGGTCAACCTGGAATTCTGATGAAAAATTCACGATTTCCCCCACTACCAGGGACCGCGGATTCCACCCTATTCGCTACCTGGATTTCCATACTGGCCAACGTATTTAGAACCCGGTCAAGGACCGCCTCCAAGCAATGAGTTTTTACCACGCCGTTATCCAGCTCGCCTTCGGCCGCCTCATATTGTGGCTTCAACAGGGCGATGACCGTCCCACCGAGTTCCAAACATGCGATAGCAATGGGCAAGATACGTGTCATTGGCGTCCACCCGACGTCCACCACAGCGAGCTGTACACGTTCCGGAAGCTGTACGTGAAGTGCATTTGTGCGCTCCAGAGTTACAACGCGAGAATCCTGCCGGAGCTTCCACTCCAGGACACCATATCCCGTGTCAACAGCATAGACTCGTGAAGCCCCGTGCTGAAGCAAACAGTCTGTGAAGCCACCTACATTCGACCCCAGATCCGCAGCGACAACTCCGGTGGCGTCATAACCGAACACGTCCAGGGCTCCGTGAAGCTTATCTCCCCCCCGGCTCACGTATCTTTCGCTTCTGCTACGTTTCGCCACAGGGGTCCCCAGATCGAAAAAGGCGGCGTTCCGGAAAGGAATCGCCGCCAATACAACTTAACTGATTTCTTCTCCCGGAGTCAAACCTCAACGACTTCTCCCTCTTCCTTCTTGGAGGCCTCGATTATCTTCTCTGTTACTTCGCCAGCTACCTGCTCGTAGTGCGCAAACTCCATGGAATAGTCACCGGTTCCCTGAGTCATGGAACGGAGAGATGTGGCGTATTTATAGAGCTCCGATAGAGGCACTTCCGCCTTGATCACCTGGAAATTTCCCTCAGGATCCACGCCCTGGATTCGCCCACGACGTCCATTGAGGTCGCCCATTACATCACCCATATATTTTTCCGGCACCCTAACCTCAATGTGGTAAATCGGTTCCAGCAACACGGGTTTGGCTGCCATAAAAGCCTTCTGAAATGCCTGGGATCCTGCAATCTGGAAAGCCATTTCCGACGAATCTACCGGATGATAAGAACCATCATGAACCGTGACCTTGAGATCCACAACTTTGTATCCTGCGAGGACACCGCGCTCCATCGCCTCTAGCACACCTTTTTCTACCGCGGGAATATAGTTTCTGGGTATGGATCCCCCAACGACGGCATCTTCGTATTCGAAACCATCCCCCCTTGGCTGTGGCTGAACCCTGAGATACGCTTCACCGAACTGTCCGCGACCACCAGACTGCTTCCTGTGTCTATGATGGCCTTCAGCATTCCCGCGGATCGTCTCACGGTAGGGAATTCGGGGTTCAATCGTTTCGACTTCCACACCGAATTTGAGTTTTAGTTTGTCCAGCACAACATTCAAGTGCAATTCTCCCTGGCCTTCTACAATGATCTGTTTCAGTTCCGAATCATAGCCGGCGATGAAACTTGGATCCTCCTCATGAATTCGTTGGAGACCCGTACTGATTTTGTCCTCGTCACCTCTCGACTTGGGTTCCAGAGCGATTCGAATCAATGGCCGAGGAAACTCCAATGGCGGAATTTCAATCTGTGGCTCTTTGTTGCACAGGGTGTTACCCGTGTGCGTATCTTTAAGCTTCACCAATGCACCCATATCTCCAGCAGAGATTTGGGATACTTCCTCCCGTTCCATTCCATTCAATACATAGATCTGACCTATCCGTTCTGAAATCTTGCGGCTAGAATTGAAAGCCTCACTGGCCGCCTGCAAGGTGCCCGAATACATCCGCATGAAAGACAGATCCCCAACCGATTCAGAAATGGTCTTGAAAACGACTGTTGCGAGATCATTCTCGGAGCTTACGATAAGTTCAAGCTCTTCATCTGAATCCAGCTTTCTTGCAACCTGCCTGGGCATCTCCACAGGCGATGGCATTTCGTAAGTCAAGAAATCCAGTAGTCTATCGGTGCCAATATTTTGCGATGCGGATCCACACAAGACGGGAATGAGCGTTTGATTCACGACGCCCATCCGGAGCCCCTTATATACCTCCTCGGTCGTCAACTCACCTTCCTCGAGATACTTCTCCATCAAATCATCATCACTTTCGGCCGCCGCATCCATAATTTGCTCGTGGATGACCTCCGCCCGCTCCTGAAGATCGGCCGGGACCTCTCCTTCCTCGGCCTTTCCACTTCCATCGGTCTGGTGAGTATACAACTTCATTTTTAAGACATCGACAATCTGATTGAATCCTAAACCCTGGTTAACCGGTACATGAAACGGAACCACGCCCTGACCGAAATGTTCCTGAAGGGCTTCCAGAACACCGTCAAAATCTGAAAATTCCTTGTCGACATGATTCACGAACAGAAGCCTCGGTCGCTTAAATTCATCTGCAAAGCCCCAGGCTTTATCGGTCCCAATCTCCAAACCGCTGGCGGCGTGAACAAGGACTACAGCATTGTCCGCGGCCCAAAGGGCTGCCTTTGCATCGCCAATAAAATCTGAATATCCCGGGGCGTCGAGGATGTTGATTTTGGTGTTTTTCCAGGTGCAATGCAGCATCGATGTACTGATGGAGATTTTCCGGTTTATCTCCGCCTCTGTGTAGTCTGACTTCGTCGTCCCATCGTCGATGGTCCCGAGACGATTATTTTCACCTGCAGAAAACAGCATGGCTCCGCAAGAGAAGTTTTTCCTGTACTGCTGTGT